>JAKAZX010000138.1 GCA_021826485.1 Pseudomonadota bacterium
GTCTCGTCCTATCCGCTCAGCTTTGCTTTGCAGGATGCGCTTTTCTTCCGCTCAGCGTGCAGGACGTATACCGGAATCGCCGCCGCCGGTTCCGCACTCGTTCAGCACGGGCAGAGCGCATCCACGTCAGGCGGAGGCAACCAGCCCGCACAAGCTGAGCAAGCCAACGTGCCACCACCCGCCAAGCCGGCCGCCGTCGTTGTGGCGCCTGGGGCAAAACCGGCCGCCCCGGTAGCTCCTGCCGCAAAACCCGCCGCCGCCGTGGCCGCGGTGCCACCCGCCGCACCTGTGCCGGCTCTAAAGGCCGCACCGGAACATCCGGCACCCGTTGTAACACCTGAGACTGCCGCAAGTAACCCGGCGAAAAACGGCGCCCATATGCAACTGGTCGGCACCGCGATCAATATCTACCAATGCGCGCCTCTCGACGACAACGGCATTCTCATCAATGCGAACTGAACCGATCGCCGCCGCCTACCCCTGCTTCTCCCGCTTCACCAGGGGCACCGAGAATTGCGGCTCGGTGTCCCAGGGGAACAGGATCCAGGTGTCCTGCGACACCTCGGTGACGAAGCTGTCCACCATGTCCTTGCCGGCCGGCTTGGCATAGACGCAGGCGAAATGGGCGCGCGGCAGCAGGCCGCGCACGACGCGCGCTGTGGTGCCCGTGTCCACCAGGTCATCGACGATCAGGAAGCCCGTGCCGTCCCCCGCCGCGACCGGCGGCTTGGTCACGCGCGGCTCGCCCCGCTCCTCCTCGTCATAGGTCAGCACGGAGACGCTTTCGATCAGCCGCACGTCCAGCTCGCGCGCGATGATCGCCGCCGGGATCAGCCCGCCGCGCGTCACCGCGACGATGCCGGCGAGCGGCCGCAGGCCCATCAGCCGCCAAGCCAGCGCCCGGGCGTCCCGGTGCAACTGGTCCCATGTCACGGTGTAATAATGCGTGGCCATCAGAACATCCGTCCCCCATCCGGCACAGCGAAATCCGGCCGCAGCAGCACCACCGCGCCCTCCGCATCCGGGGCGCCGAGCGTCAGTACCTCGCTGACGAAGCCGGCGATGCGGCGCGGCGGGAAGTTCACCACCGCCAGCACCTGCCGCCCGATCAGCGTGTCCGGCCGGTAATGCACGGTGATCTGGGCGGAGGACTGCTTGACCCCGATCTCCGCCCCGAAATCGATCCATAGCCGGATCGAGGGCTTCCGCGCCTCCGGGAACGGCTGGGCGTCGCGCACCGTGCCGATGCGGATGTCCAGCGCCTCGAACTCCTCGATCGTCGCCACCTGCCGCGCTCCGTTGCGTCGGCGCCTGTTTGCCGCGATTCCGGGCCGGTTGCCAATGGGCCGCGCGCGTGCCAGCACTTCCCGACCCGACGAACGCAGGAGACCGCCGCGTGCGCGACTTCCACCTGCCCGGCCGCAGCCCGGCCTTTGCCGCGAACGGGATGGCGGCCACTTCGGTGCCGGCCGCCACGCTTACCGCGCTCGACGTGCTGCGTGCCGGCGGCAATGCGATGGATGCGGCGATCGCCGCGGTCGCCGTGCTGGCCGTGATCGAGCCGCACTCGACCGGCATCGGCGGCGACTGCTTCTGCCTCTATGCGCCGGCCGGGGAGCGGCGGGTGGTGGCGCTCAACGGCTCCGGCCGTGCCCCCGCCGCCGCCGAGATCGGCTGGTTCGAGGAACGGGGCATCGGCGCGCTCGATTCCACCTCCCCGCACACGGTCACCATTCCCGGCGCGGTCGCCGCCTGGCAGGCGCTGCTGGCGGCGCACGGGACGCGCGGGCTGGATGAGCTGCTGCAACCGGCGATCCGCTTCGCCGAGCACGGCTTCCCCGTCACCCCGCGCGTCGCCCATGACTGGGCGGCGAATGCCGAGAAGCTGCGCGCCACCGGGGCCGCGCCGTTCCTGCCGGGCGGACGGGCGCCGGCACCGGGCGACCGCTTCGTGCAGCCGGCGCTGGCGGCGACGCTGCGGGCGATCGCCCGGAAGGGTGCCGGCGCCTTCTATGAAGGCGAGATTGCCGCCGACATGGTGGCCGCGCTGCGCGCCCGCGGCGGCCTGCATACCGAGGCGGATTTCGCCGCCTCCCGCCACGGCGCGGAGTTCGTCGCCCCGATCCGCACTGGCTGGCGCGGCTATGAGGTGTGGGAGTGTCCCCCCAACGGGTCTGGCCTGCTGGTGCTGATGCTGCTCGGCATCCTCGGCGGCTGGGACCCGGCGCCGGACGGGCCGCTGGGTGTCACCCGCCTGCACCGGCATCTGGAGGCGGCGCGGCTGGTCTATCGCGACCGCGACGCCTTCCTGGCCGATCCGGCGCAGGTGGAGGTACCGGTCGCCCGCCTGACCAGCGCGGAGTATCTTGGCGCCCTGCGCGGCCTGATCCGCGACGACCGGGCGATGGCCGACCTGCCGCGCGCCGGGGAAGCGGCGCTGCCGGCGCATCGCGACACCGTCTATCTCTGCGTGGTGGATCGCGACGGCAATGCGTGCAGCCTGATCAACTCGCTCTATCAGAGCTTCGGCTCCGCCATCCTGGCGGAACGCAGCGGCGTCATGCTGCACAACCGCGGCGCCGGCTTCCGGCTGGAGCGTGGCCACCCCAACTGCATCGCCCCCGGCAAGCGGCCGATGCACACGATCATCCCCGGCATGCTGACCAGGGACGGCGAGGCGGTGATGCCGTTCGGGGTGATGGGCGGGCATTTCCAGCCGATGGGCCAGTCGCTGTTCCTGACCAACCACATCGACTACGGCCTCGACGTGCAGGAGGCGCTGGACCTGCCACGAGTGCTCGCCCTCGGCGGCAAGGTGGAGGCGGAGCGCGGCGTGCCGCAGTCGGTGCTCGACCGGCTGGCGCGGCTCGGTCATCAGGTGGTTGGCATCGACCTGCCGCATGGCGGCGGCCAGGCGATCCGCATCGACCGCGCGCGCGGCGTGCTGATCGGCGGCTCGGACCCGCGCAAGGATGGAGTGGCCCTTGGGTACTGATCCCTGCGACCTCGACGCGGTCGAGGCACGGCGGCTGATCGGCGCGAAGCGCCTGTCGCCGGTGGAACTGCTGGAGTCCTGCATCGCCCGCGTCGAAGCGGTCGATCATGCCGTCAACGCCATGGTCGCGCGCGATTTCGACCGCGCCCGCGCCGCGGCGCGCGCCGCCGAGCAGGCGGTGATGCGGGGCGATCGGCTCGGCCCGCTGCACGGCCTGCCGGTCGGCATCAAGGACCTGGAGGAAACCGTGGGGCTGCGCACCACCTTCGGCAGCCCGCTGTTCCAGGATCATGTGCCGGCGGCGGACGAGGCCGGGGTGGCGCGGCTGCGCGCGGCCGGCGCGATCGTGCTGGGCAAGACCAACACGCCCGAATTCGGCGCCGGCGCCAACACGCGCAATGCCGTCTATGGCGCCACCGGCAATCCGTTCGATCCGGCGAAGTCCTGCGCCGGGTCCTCCGGCGGGTCGGCGGTCGCGCTGGCGACCGGAATGGTGCCGATCGCCAGCGGCAGCGACACCGGCGGGTCGCTGCGCAACCCGGCCTCGTTCTGCGGCGTGGTCGGCTTCCGCCCGACGCCCGGTGTGGTGCCGCATGAGCGCGGGCTGCGCGGCTTCTCGCCGCTGTCGGTGCATGGGCCGATGGCGCGCACCGTTGCCGATGCCTGCCTGATGCTGTCGGCGATGGCGTCGGACGATCCGCGCGACCCGTTCGCGCCGCGGCAGGTGGACACGTTCTTCCCCGCCCGCCCGGTCGATCTGGCCGGACTGCGCGTCGCGTTCACGCCGGATTTCGGCTTCGCGCCGGTGGAGCGCACGGTGCGCGCCGCCTTCGCCGCCGCGGCCGACCGCATCCGCCCGCATGTCGCCGCGGCGATCGACGGCACGCCGGATTGCACCGGCACCGACGAGTCCTTCGCCGTCCTGCGCGCCGTCGGCTTCCTGGCCGGGCATGGCGAGAAGGTGCGGCTGCATCCTGACCGGGTGGGGCCGAATGTCCGCGACAACGTGGCCGAGGGGCTGCGCTATTCCGCGGCCGACGTGGCGCGGGCGGAAGTGGCGCAGACGGCGCTGTACCGCCGCTGGGTGCGGTTCCTGCAGGACGTCGATGTGGTGATCTCCCCGGCCATCACGATCAGCCCGCGATCCTGGCGCGAACTCTATCCGGCCCGCATCGACGAGATCGCGACCGCGAGCTACTTCCACTGGCTGGCGATGGCCTATGCGGTGTCGCTGGTCGGCCTGCCGGCGGTGTGCGTACCGGCGGGGCTGGATGCGGCGGGGATGCCGTTCGGGGTGCAGGTCGTCGGCGCCCGCGGCGCCGATGCCTTCGTGCTGGCCGCCGCCGCGGCGATCGAGCAGGTGCTGCCGCCGCGCCCGGCGCCCGACCTTGCCCGGCTGCGCGCCGCCCCGCCGATCCGCGACATGCCCGGATTCCTCGGTTTCGCCTGAGCCGCGAAGGAGACTGCCATGAGTGCCATCGCCGACATCGTCGCCCGCGAAATCCTCGACAGCCGGGGCAACCCCACGATCGAGGTGGACGTGGTGCTGGACAGCGGCGCGACCGGGCGCGCCGCCGTCCCCTCCGGCGCCTCCACCGGCGCGCACGAGGCGGTCGAGCTGCGCGACAACGATGCCGCGCGCTACGGCGGCAAGGGCGTGCGCGAGGCGGTGCGCAATGCCGAGGGCACCATCCTGGATGCGGTGGCCGGCATGGATGCGGCCGAGCAGATCCGCATCGACGCGACGCTGATCGACCTGGACGGGACGCCGAACAAGGCGCGGCTCGGCGCCAATGCCATCCTCGCGGTTTCGCTCGCCGTCGCGAAGGCCGCCGCCGCCGATCTCGACATGCCGCTCTATCGCTATGTCGGCGGCGTGTTCGCGCGCACGCTGCCGGTGCCGATGATGAACATCGTCAACGGCGGCAAGCATGCCGACAATCCGATCGACATCCAGGAGTTCATGATCCAGCCGGTCGGCGCGGCGAGCGTGGCCGACGCGGTGCGCATGGGCGCGGAGGTGTTCCACGCACTGAAGAAGGCGCTGCACGATGCCGGCCAGAACACCAATGTCGGCGACGAAGGCGGCTTCGCCCCCGATCTGAAATCCGCCGACGCGGCGCTGGGCTTCATCACCCGCGCGGTCGAGAGGGCCGGCTACCGCCCCGGCGAGGACATCGTGCTCGCGCTCGACTGCGCGTCCACCGAATTCTTCCACGACGGCAGATATCATCTGGAGGGCGAGGGCAAGACCTTCGATGCCGGGCAGATGGTGGACTACCTCGCCGATCTGGCGCGGCGCTATCCGATCGTTTCCATCGAGGACGGCTGTGCGGAAGACGACTGGGCCGGCTGGAAGCACATGACGGAGCGGCTCGGCGCGACGCTGCAACTCGTGGGCGACGACCTGTTCGTCACCAACCCCGAGCGGCTGGCGCGCGGCATCGCCGAGCGCAGCGCCAACGCGATCCTGGTGAAGGTGAACCAGATCGGCACGCTGACCGAGACGCTGGAGGCGGTGGAGATGGCGCAGCGCGCGGGCTTCCGCGCGGTGATGAGCCACCGGTCCGGGGAGACCGAGGATGCGACGATCGCCGACCTCGCGGTGGCCACGAATTGCGGGCAGATCAAGACCGGCAGCCTCGCGCGCAGCGACCGCACCGCCAAATACAACCAGTTGATCCGCATCGAGGCGGAACTGGGCCCGGCGGCGCGCTTCGCCGGGCGCAGCATCCTGCGGCGCTGAGCGCTACGGCCAGCCGAAGCTGAACGACATGCCGGGTGGCGGCCCGTAATAGGCGGGCGGCGGCGGCGCGTAATACACCGGCGGCGGCGGGGCATAGACCCAGGGCCGGTAGAAGCCGGGTCCGCCCCAGGGATGGTGCCAGTCGCCGTGGCCATGCCAGCCCCATCCCCCCTCATGGTGCCAATCGGCGCGGGCTGGCGCGTTGGTCGCCGTCAGCACCAGCGCGGTGCCGCCGGCCAGGATCAATGTGCGAACCAGCATCGGGTCACTCCCTCATCTTCTGCGGCCGCGAGGGCCGTGGCATGCAGCCAACCTAGGGATGGTGGCGGAACCTCGGCAAGAGTTTGACGCTGACGGCGCGCCGGTATTTGTGATTGACTGCGCGAATCGCAGGACGGCGGGACGGGACGGATGCAGGTCGGGCGGATGATGCGGCGGAAATTGCGGGCGGCGGCGGCGCCGGCGGTGTTCCTGCTGCTGGTGGCGTATTTCCTGTGGAACGCGACCCAGGGCGCGCACGGCCTGCGCGCCTATGCCGAGCGGCAGCGCGATCTGGTCGCGGCGCAGACCGAGCGGGCGGCGGCCCAGACCGACCTGGAGACCTGGCAGCGCCGCGTCGCCGGCCTGCGCACCCGCATCGACGGCGATGCGCTGGACGAACGGGCGCGCGCGATGCTGAACCTGTCCGACCCGCAGGACGTGATCGTCCCGTACAACAAAGGTCAGCGCCTGTTCTAGCCGGCGGCAACGACGCTGCGATTTTCGGCGTCGGCGCGCAACATATGGTCCGCCCTGCCGCATCGGCGGCAATCGGCAAATGTCCCCCGGCCGCCCCGCGCCCGCCTGCCAAGCGGTTAACCACGAAACGGTTAACAGCGGCTATTGCGTTGCACAATCATTGTTTTTTCGCCCGGGCGCGCTTGTCGCGGTCCGGCAGGGCGGTTAGGTGTGCCGCGACGGAGTCCGACGGAGCGGAGCGGCAGCGATGGCGCAGGCGGCGGTCGAGGCGAAGAGGCGGGGCAAGGGGCGGGACAACGGCAGCGGCGAGGCGGCGCGCGCGCGCCTGCTGCGCGCCTATCACGACATGCTGCTGATCCGCCGGTTCGAGGAAAAGGCGGGACAGCTCTACGGCATGGGGCTGATCGGCGGCTTCTGCCACCTCTATATCGGCCAGGAGGCCGTGGTGGTGGGGTTGCAGATGGCGCTCGGCCAGGGCGACCAGGTCATCACCTCCTACCGCGACCACGGCCACATGCTGGCGACCGGCATGGACCCCAAGGGCGTGATGGCGGAACTGACCGGCCGCGCCACCGGCTACTCGCACGGCAAGGGCGGGTCGATGCACATGTTCAGCAAGGAGAAGAATTTCTTCGGCGGGCACGGCATCGTCGGCGCGCAGGTCAGCCTGGGCGCGGGTCTCGCATTCAGCAACTGGTACCGTGGCAACGACCGCGTCTGCCTGACCTATTTCGGCGAAGGCGCGTCCAACCAGGGCCAGGTGTTCGAGAGCTTCAACCTCGCCGCGCTGATGAAGCTGCCCTGCGTGTTCGTCATCGAGAACAACAAATACGGCATGGGCACCAGCGTCGAGCGCGCCTCCGCCTCCCGCGATCTGTCGAAGAACGGCGCGCCGTGGGGGATCGCCGGCATGCAGGTGGACGGCATGGATGTGGAGGCGGTGCATGACGCGGCCGAGCAGGCGGTGGCCGCGTGCCGCGCCGGCAAGGGCCCGTATCTGCTGGAGGTGAAGACCTACCGCTACCGCGGCCATTCCATGTCCGATCCCGGCAAGTACCGCACGCGCGAGGAAATCCAGAAGATGCGCAGCGAGCGCGACTGCATCGAAGGCGCGCGGCACAAGCTGGAGGGGCTGGGCGTGGACGAGGCGGAACTGAAGGCGATCGACGACGCCATCAAGCGGCAGGTGCAGGAAGCGGCCGATTTCGCCCAGTCCAGCCCCGAGCCGGACCCGTCCGAACTGTGGACCGACGTGCTGCTGGAGGGTTGAGCCAGATGGCCACGCAGATCCTGATGCCCGCCCTCTCCCCCACCATGACGGAGGGCAAGCTGGCCCGCTGGCTGAAGAAGGTGGGGGACGAGGTGCGTGCCGGCGACGTGATCGCCGAGATCGAGACCGACAAGGCCACGATGGAGGTCGAGGCGGTCGATGAAGGCAAGCTCGCGCGCATCCTGGTCGATGAAGGGGCGGAGGGGGTGGCGGTGAACACGCCGATCGCCGTGCTGGCCGCCGATGGCGAGGATGCCGGGGCGACAACCGCACCGAAACAGGCAAGCCCGGCGGCGCCGAAGCCGTCCGCCGAACCGGCCCCCGCTGCGCGCCCGCCGGCGACAGCGGCCGCTTCACCGGAAAAGGACTGGGGACCGACCGCGCATATCAGCGTGCGGGAGGCGCTGCGCGACGCGATGGCCCAGGAGATGCGGGCGGACGACCGCGTGTTCCTGCTCGGCGAGGAAGTCGCGCAGTACCAGGGCGCCTACAAGGTCAGCCAAGGCCTGCTGGAGGAGTTCGGTGCGCGCCGGGTGATCGACACGCCGATCACGGAACACGGCTTCACCGGCATGGCGGTGGGCGCGGCGATGAACGGGCTGCGGCCGATCGTCGAGTTCATGACGTTCAACTTCGCCATGCAGGCGATCGACCAGATCATCAACTCCGCCGCCAAGACGCTGTACATGTCGGGCGGGCAGATGGGCTGCCCGATCGTGTTCCGCGGCCCCAACGGCGCCGCATCCCGCGTCGCCGCGCAGCATTCGCAGTGCTATGCGAGCTGGTATGCGCATGTCCCGGGGCTGAAGGTGGTGGCGCCGTGGTCCTCCGCCGATGCCAAGGGGCTGCTGCGGGCGGCGATCCGCGATCCCAACCCGGTGATCGTGCTGGAGAACGAAATCCTCTACGGCCAGAGCTTCGACTGCCCGACAGCCGAAGATTTCGTGCTGCCGATCGGCAAGGCGAAGATCGAACGGCCTGGCGAGCACGTCACGCTGGTCGCATTCTCCATCATGGTCGGCGTCGCCATGAAGGCGGCGGAGGCGCTGGCCGCTCAGGGCATCAGCGCGGAAGTCATCAACCTGCGCAGCCTGCGGCCGCTCGACATCGGCACGATCGTCGCGAGCGTGAAGAAGACCAACCGCATCGTGACGGTGGAGGAGGGCTGGCCCTTCGCCGGCATCGGCGCCGAAGTGAACATGCAGATCATCGAGCAGTGCTTCGACTGGCTGGATGCTCCGCCGGCGCGCGTGCACGGGCTGGATGTGCCGCTGCCCTATGCCGCCAATCTGGAGAAGCTGGCGCTGCCCCAGCCCGAATGGGTGGTGGACGCGGTCCGGAAGATCGTCTGAGCGGGGGAGCGGCGCGATGGCCACCAACATCCTGATGCCGGCACTGAGCCCGACCATGACCGAAGGGACGCTGGCGCGCTGGCTGAAGAAGGAAGGCGACAGCGTGAAGTCCGGCGACGTGATCGCCGAGATCGAGACCGACAAGGCGACCATGGAGGTCGAGGCGGTCGATGAAGGCGTGCTGGGCCGCATCCTGGTCGCCGACGGCACCGCCGGGGTGAAGGTGAACGAACCGATCGCCGTCCTGGTGGCGGAGGGGGAGAGCGTTCCGCCCGCCGGTGCCGCCCCGGCCGCGCCGCCCGCCGCCGCGCCCCCGCCGCCGGCACCGCAGGCAGCGGCG
>JAKAZX010000139.1 GCA_021826485.1 Pseudomonadota bacterium
TGTGCCGCGCCTGCGACCGCGCCACCGCCGAGCGGCCGGCCGGCGCGCCGCTGTTCTGGACGCTCGGCGCCAACCAGTCGGGCAAGGCGGCGATCGCCGCCTGGCGCGACCTGCTGCTGCCGGCCCTGGCCGCCGCCCGCCCGCCGCCGCTGCTGTGGCCGTTCGCGGGCGATCTCGGCAGCCTGCTGGCGCCCGGCCGGGCGGTGATCGCCGAGACCTATCCGGCCGAGGCGCTGCGGCATCTCGGCCTGCGCGTGAAGGGCAGCAAGCGCCGGCAGGCCGATCGCGCCGCCCTGGCCTGCCCGCTGCGGGCGGCGATGGCGGCGCTGCGCGCGACCCCCGACCCCGCCCTGGCCGCCGCGCTGGACGACGGGTTCGGCGCCGACGCGGCCGGCGAGGACCGGTTCGACAGCCTGCTCGGCCTGCTCTGCGTGCTGAACGTGCTGGAAGGCAACCGGCCGGGCGGCATTCCGGACGATCCCTGGCTGCGGCGCTGGGAGGGCTGGGTGCTCGGCCAGACCGCCCTGCCCCGCGCGCCGCCGCCGCCGGACGGGTGCTGGACAGGCACGGCAGCCCCTTCCTAGAAGCCACCCATGACCGAGCCACCATCATCGCCGCCGCTGATTCCCGTGATCCTGTCCGGCGGCTCCGGCACCCGGCTGTGGCCGGTCTCCCGCGAGAGTTTTCCGAAGCAGTTCTGGCCGCTGGTGTCCGACCGCTCGCTGATCCAGGACACCGCCCGCCGCGCCGCCGGCAGCCGCTTCGCCGCCCCGATCGTGGTCTGCAACCAGGAGCACCGCTTCCTCGCCGCCGAGCAGATGCGCCAGGCCGGCATCGCCGATGCCCGCATCGTGCTGGAGCCGGTCGGCCGCAACAGCGCGCCCGCGGTCGCCGCCGCCGCGCTGCTGGCGGCCGAGGACGATCCCGATTCGGTGCTGTGGATGATGGCGGCCGATGCCGCGATCAGCGATGTCCCGGCGCTGCACCGGCTGCTGGAAGCCGCGGTCGCGGCAGCGCGCGCCGGGCGCATCGTCACCTTCGGCATGCGCCCGACCGCGCCGGAAACGGGATTCGGCTATATCGAGGTGGGCGCGCCGCTGCCCGGCCTGCCGGGCGTGCATGACCTGACCCGCTTCATCGAGAAGCCGGACGCGCCGACCGCCGCCGAACTGGTCGGCAGCGGGCGGCATCTGTGGAATTCCGGCATGTTCGTGTTCTCCGCCGCGACCATGCTGGAGGAATTGCGGCGCCACGCGCCGGCGGTGCTGGACGCGGTGCGCACGGCGGTCGCCGGCCGCACCCGCGACCTCGATTTCATCCGCCTCGCCGCCGCGCCCTTCGCCGCCGCGCCGTCGATCAGCCTCGACTACGCGGTCGCCGAGCGGACCGACCGCGCCGCCGTGGTGCCGGCCGATCTCGGCTGGTCGGACGTGGGAAGCTGGGGGGCGCTGTGGGAACTCGGCGGCAAGGACGGCGCCGGCAACGTCGCGGTCGGCGACGTGCTGCTGGAGGGCGCGCAGCAATGCTACGTGCGCAGCGACGGCATCCTGACCGCGGTGGTCGGCCTGTCCGACGCCATCGTGGTGGTGACCGAGGATGCGGTGCTGGCGATGCACCGGGAACGCTCGCAGGACGTGAAGCGCATCGTCGATCGCCTGCGCGCCGCCGGCCGGCACGAGGCGGCGGCGCATAACCGCTTCTACCGTCCCTGGGGCTTCTTCGAGACGCTGTTCGCCGCCGAGCGCTTCCGGGTGCATCGCGTGGTGGTGGCGCCGGGGCAGAGCCTGTCGCTGCACAAGCATTTCCACCGTTCCGAGCACCTGACCGTGCTGGCCGGCACCGCGCTGATCACCCGCGACGGGGAAACGCGGCTGGCGCGCGAGAACGAGAGCGCCGACCTGCCGATCGGCTGCCTGCACCGCGTCGCCAATCCCGGCCGCATCCCGGTGGAGCTGATCGAGGTGCAGGCCGGCAGCTATCTCGGCGAGGATGACGTGATCCGCATCGAGGACAGCTACGGCCGCGCCACCGGCGGCTGACCGCTCAGCCCGGCCGGCAGCACAGCGTCAGCGGCCAGACCATGTGCGAGACCCGGTCGATCTGGTCCTCCGCGCGCAGATGCTCGCCGTGGAACAGCAGGACGACCGCGAGGGCCGCGGCGAGCGGGATGGCGACGCGCAGCCCGGCCGGCCGCGGCCCGGCCAGCCGGGCAAGCGCCAGCGCCCCGGCCACCCCCAGCGCCGCGCCGGCCACCACGTCGGCGCGCGTGTGGACGTGCAAAGCGAGCCGGCTGCCGCCGAACAGGATGGCGAACAGGCCGGCCAGCAGCAGTGCCGCGAACGGCCGGCGCAGGCCGCGCGGCGGCTCGGGCAGCAGCAGGGAGAGCAGCCCGCCATAGACGACGGCGGCCGACGCGGTATGGCCGCTCGGGCTGCGCAGGCCGTGCAGCGGCAGCAGCGACCCGCAGGCCGCGACCGTCAGCTTGGCGGCCAGCACGGCCAGCAGGGTCGCCGGCACCGCAACCGTCCAGGCCATCGCCCCGCGCGGCCAGCCGGCCGCCAGCAGCGCCACCGCGACCGCGACGGCCAGCGGCAGCACCACCGCGAGATCGGCGAAATCGGTCAGGAACAGCATGACGACGGAACATACCGGATGACGCGCGCGCTGTCGCAGCCGCGCCCCACACAGCGCCGTGTCCTGGAGCGTTTGTCACCGCCCCGACAGGCCCGGCAGGGGCCGCGGCGGCCCTTCACGCCAGGAACTGCTCGGCGATGATGCGCTCCGACAGCCCCTGATCGGGGTCGAACAGCACGCAGACCCGCGTCTCCCGGTCCTCGCTGACCGCGACGCTGACCACGTCGCGCACCTCGGTGAAGTCGGCGACGGCGGCGACCGGCCGCTTGTCCGCCTCCAGCACCTCGAACAGCACGTCCGCCGCACTCGGCAGCAGGGCGCCCCGCCAGCGCCGCGGGCGGAAGGCGCTGATCGGCGTCAGCGGCAGCAGATTGGCCGACAGCGGCACGATCGGCCCGTGCGCCGAGAGGTTGTAGGCGGTCGAGCCGGCCGGGGTGGACACCAGCACGCCGTCGCAGATCAGTTCCGGCAGGCGCACCCGCCCGTCCACCGTGATGCGGATCTTGGCCGCCTGACGCAACTGGCGCAGCAGGGAGACCTCGTTGAGCGCCAGCGCCTCCTCCACCCGGCCGGTGTCGGTGACGGCGTGCATGCGCAGCGGATGCAGGACGGCCGCCTGGGCGCGGGCGAGGCGGTCCGGCAGGTCGTCCTCGCTGTATTCGTTCATCAGGAAGCCGACCGAGCCGCAGTTCATGCCGTAGACCGGCGTCGCCCGGCCGAGATTGCGGTGCAGCGTCTCCAGCATGAAGCCGTCGCCGCCCAGGCAGACGATCACGTCCGCCTCCTCCATCGGCGCCGCGTGATAGCGCTCGGCGAGGCGCGCCCGCGCGCTCTGCGCGAGTGCGGTGGGGGAGGCGGCGAAACCGATGCGGGAGAACCGCCGCGCCGCGCCCGCCGCGTCGCCGCCGCTCACGCGAGCTTGCGGTGATCGAGCACCGGCATGTCCCGGCGCACGCGCTGGGTAAGCTGCGTGTCGATCCGCGCGGTCGCCCAGCCGACGCCGTCGGAGGCGCGGGCGACGATGCTGCCCCAGGGATCGCACACCAGCGAATGCCCGTAGGTGTCGCGCGCCGCGCCGCTGCCCTCGGCGTGGCGGCCCCAGGTGGCGGGGGCGGCGAGCCAGCACTGGGTTTCGATCGCGCGGGCGCGCAGCAGCACCTCCCAGTGGTCCTTGCCGGTCTGCAGGGTGAAGGCGGCGGGCAGGAAGATCACCTCCGCGCCGGCCCGGCGCAGCGCCAGGAACAGTTCCGGGAAGCGCACGTCGTAGCAGATGGCCAGGCCCACCCGCACACCGTCAGCCTCGCAGGTCACCACCTCGGCACCGCTGCCGAAGCTCGCGCTTTCGCGATATCCCGTGCCGTCGGGAGTGACGATGTCGAACAGGTGGATCTTGCGGTAGCGCGCCACCTCCCGCCCCTCGGGATCGAACAGGACGGTGGTGTTGAACAGCCGCTCCCCCACCCGCTCGGCGAGCGAGCCGCCGTGGACGTGGATGCGCTCGCTGCGGGCGACGCCGCGCAGGAATTCATAGGCGGCCCCGCCCGGCACGTTGGCGCCCGGCGGCGGCAGTTCCTCCGCCTCGCGCAGCTTGGTGGCGCGGTCGCCGCCGAGGCAGGTCCACATTTCCGGCAGGGCGACGATGGACGGCCGGTCGGCGGCGATCGCCGCCGACAGCAGCCGCCCCGCCTGGGCGATGTTCTGCGCCTTGTCGTGGCCGGCGTTCATCTGCATCACGCTGACGCGCATCGTCCCTGTCCCCTCGCCGCTGGCGGCAGCCTAGCCGCTCCGCTTCAGCGCGGCCAGCCGAGCCGGGGTTCCGCCCGCTCCCCCGGGCCGCGCCCGCGCCGCGGCGGCTCGCGCGGCGGCTCCTCCCACGCTTCCTCCGCCTCCTGGCGGGCGGGCGGCACCGGCGGGCGGGCGGCGCCCGGCCCGAGCTCGGGCAGGCGCAGGCTGAGCGAACGGATCTCCCCCTGGATCTCGTCCAGCCGCGCATCGATCAGGTCGAGCCGGCTTTTCACGCCGAACACGCTGAACGGCATCAGCAGGAACACCAGCAGATACAGCAGCAGCGGCACCAGCACCGCGAGCGGCACCCACCACGGCAGCCAATCCGGCAGCGCGAACGGCATCGTCATCGCGCGAGCGTAGCAGAGGCGACGGGCGGGGGCGATACGTCGCGGGCGCGCCCCTTGCGCGATCGGGTCGCCCCGGACGCTGCGGCGGGCGGGCGGCCATCACCTGCACCCGCCGCATGGCCCCGGCAGGCCGCCCGCCTGCCTATCCGGCGTCAGGGGCCCGCGCGGCCGCCGCATCATAGTTGGTGCGCCGCATGTTGGTCAGCGTGTCGGCCAGCGCCGCATCGATCAGCAGCGCCGTCTCGGTCAGCGCGGCTTCGGCGTTCTGCGAGGCGATCTTCTCGAACACGCGGGCATGATCGGCGACCGGATCATGGGCCAGCGTCAGGGTCGGCAACATCATCTGCAACTTGATCGACCATCGCAGGGTCGTCTGGATCGCCGGCCACAGGGCGGACAGCGCCTCGTTGCGGCTGGCGTGCAGCAGTTCATGGTGAAAGGCGACGATGGCGTTCAGCCATGCGCCGGTGCGCGGGTTGCCGCGGGCCATGCGCGACAGCGCGTCGGCGAGGCGGGCGACATCCTGTTCGTCGCGCCGCATCGCCGTGAGGGCGGCGGCACTCGGCTCGACGATCTTGCGCAGCTCGAACAGATTGCGGATCAGCGATTCGGTCGGCGCCATCTCGAACCGCCATTCCAGGACACTCGGGTCGAGGAGATGCCAGCTCGACCGTGACGCGACCTTCGATCCGACCTTCGGCTGGGAAGTCACCATGCCCTTGGCCGCCAGCGTCCGCAGCGCTTCGCGATAGACGCTGCGGGAGACGCCGAATGCCTCCCCCGCGCTCTCCTCGCGCGGCAGCAGCGCGCCGGGCGGGAACCGGCCGCCGATGATGTCGGCCGCGATGCGGTGGGCGAGGCTGCCGTGCAGCCGCGTGCGCCCCGTCGCGAACACCGGTTCCACGTCCAGCAGCGGGCGATGGACCGCATCCGCCGCGACCGCCGCCGCAACCGGGGTCGCGGGCGCCGGCGCAAAGGACCGGGCCGCATGGGCGGCGGTCCGCGCGAGGACGAATTGCACGATCGACCGCGCCGCTTCCGTGACGCTGGCGACGCCGGCGACGAAGTGCAGGCAGCCGTGCGGCAGGCTGGACCACAGCGCCAGCGAGACATCCACACCCGCCTTGGTAAGTTCGCCATAGAAGGCGAGCGTATCGTCGAGCAGGAGATCGCATTCCGCCCCGATGCAGAGCGTCGGCGGAAAGTCGGCAAGGTCGGCGGTCAGCGGGGTGAGATCGCGGCTGCGGATTTCCGGCGGCAGATGCGGCGCATAGAGGTTCCAGAACCAGCGCATCTGCGGCTCGGACAGTCCGAAGCGGCCGTCGCCATAGAGCCGGTGCGACGACAGGTGCATCTCCGGCGCGTAGGCGCCGTAGATCGACACGAAGCCGGTCACGCGTCGCCGCAGATCCTGGCCCAGCCGCAGGATCGCGAGCGCGGCCAGATTGGCGCCGGCCGAATCGCCCGCGACGAACACCGGCCCCGCGCCGGCATCCGCGAGCACCGATGACAGCGCCGCGACGACCTCGTCGCGTGCGGCGGGATGCGGACGCTCGGGGGCGAGGCTGTAGCCGAGCTGGACCACCCGTGCGCCGATCTCCGCGGCGAGCCAGCGGGCGATGTGGTCATGGCTGTCGATGCCGCCCATGACCCAGCCGCCGCCGTGGACGAACAGCAGCGTCGCCCCGCGTTCCTCGGGGTTGTAGAGGCGCAGCGGAATGTCACCGTGCGGGCCGGCCAGGGTCCGGTCCTCGGTCGCGATCCCGGCGATCTCGGCGCCCCGCGCTGCGAGTGCGGAATATTCCCCGATCCACAGGCGCATCCGTTTGAGATCGAAAGAATCTTCGTCGCTCGCGTAGAGCTGCTCCGACTTCAAGGCGTTCATCTTGTCCGACAAGTCTGCCGAGATGATCCCGTCTGCGCGGCCAAGAGCAAGGCGGTCGATCAGAAGCGCCATGATGCATCCCAAAAACACGGACAATGCCGGACGTGGGGTTGACGATGTCGGACAAATGGATTACCCGATAGCGAGGCGTTCCGCAACGGGCGCCGGTATTCGCCGCCTGCGAAGCGGCGGTTCAGGGGGAGAGATGTCATGCGCCTGACCTCAAAGGCTCGAAGCTTGCTCGCCGGCGCCGCCGCGCTCGGACTTCTGGCGCTCGCATGGTCTCCCGCGCCGGCGCGTGCCGAGGACAAGCCGATGACGATCGCCTTCGTCTCCGGCCCGCTCAACGACTCGTTCTTCCCGCCACTCTATCAGGGTGCGCAGGACGCGGCGAAAGCGCTCGGCGTCAGGCTGCACTACATCCCGATCGACGAGGCCGATATCGAAGCCACCTCGGCCCGCACGATGCAGGTCGCCATCGCGCAGAAGCCGGACGCGATCGTGGTGGGCGATTTCGTCACCAGCGTCGTCGATCCGTACATCAAGCAGGCCGTCGCCGCAGGCATTCCGGTCTATGTCAATCAGTCGGGCCAGGATCAATGGAAGGCCGACGGCGCCTTCGGCTTCGTCGGACAGCAGGGACCGGAGGTCGGACGGGTGGCGGCGGAACGGCTCGCCGGCGCCGGTGCCAAGGACATCCTCTGCGTCATCAATGTTCCCGGCAATCCGTACTTGCAGGCGATTTGCAAGGGGCTCGCCGAGAAGGTGCAGCAGCTCGGCATCAAGTCGTCCAACCTGGAACTGCCGACGGCGGACTCGACCGATCAGGCGAAGGTGAGCCGCGACATCGGCGCCTATCTCCAGTCCCACAAATCCATCGACGGCGTGTTCACCGAGAATGCCGCGGTCGGCACGGCGGCGACGGCCGCCGTCGATGCGGCCGGCCTCGGCGGCAAGGTCCATGTCGCCACCATGGAAATCTCGCGCATCGCGCTTGAGCAGATCCAGAACGGCAAGATCGACTTCCTGGTCAATGAGCAGCCGTATCTGGACGGATATTTCGGGGTGGTGTTCGCAGCATTCTACGCCAAGTTCGGGCTGGCCCCGGTCGGCGTCGTGGCGACCGGCCCGAGCATCGTCGACAAGACCAACATCGCGAAGATCCTCAAGGTATTCGACACGTATCCCAACGTCATCGGCTCCAAATAGGCGCGGCCGGTGACTGCGATGCCGAGGGTCCGCGCTTGAGCAGTGCCGGCACCAGCAACGGGCGCGGCGGCGGGGCCGCCGCGCCGCCGGCCGCCGGCGCCGTCCGCCGGATGGTCATGCAGGCGCTGCTGCGTCCCGAGGCCGGCGGCGTCGCGTCGGCGGTGCTGGTGTTCGCCTTCTTTGCCGTGTTCGCCGGAGAGAACGGCTTCCTGTCGCCGCTCGGCACGGCGAACTGGCTCGACTCCGCCGCCGATCTCGGCATTGTCGCCGTCGCGGTCGGCATGCTGATGATCGGCGGCGAGTTCGATCTCTCCGTCGGCTCGGTGGTCGGTGCCGCCTCGATGATCGTGGCGATCTGCATGGGCTATTTCGCGCTCGATCCCTGGGTCGGCATCGTTCTCGCCTTCGCCTTTGCCGGCCTCGTCGGGCTGGTCAACGGACTTCTCGTGATCCGCACGCGGCTGCCGTCCTTCATCGTGACGCTCGCGACCATGCTCATGGTCATGGGTGGCATGCTCGGGGTCGCGATCGCCCTGACCGGCTCGTCCAGCCTCTCGGCGACCCCGAGCGGATTGGCGAAGCTGCTGTTCGCCGCGAAATTCCGGGAATTCCACGTGTCGATCCTGCAGTGGATCGTGCTTTCGACGCTCGCGACCTACGCCATGCATCGCACCGTGTTCGGGAACTGGGTGTATGCCACCGGCGGCAATGCGCAGACCGCGCGGCTCGCCGGCGTGCCGGTGGCGCGGGTCAAGGTGATCCTGTTCATCTGCGCCTCCCTGGCCGCCGCGCTCTCGGGCGTCAACGAGACGCTGAGCTTCCAGAACGGCAACATCACGCTGGGCGCGCAATACGTGTTCACCGGCATTGCCGCCGCCGTGATCGGCGGTGTCCTGCTGACCGGCGGCTACGGTTCGCCGGTCGGGACGATGTTCGGTTCGGTCACCTACGGCATCGTCTCGCTCGGCGTGTTCTATCTCGGCTGGAACTCGGACCTCGCGAATTTCTTCATCGGGCTGCTGCTGCTGCTCGCGGTTCTCGCCAACCATAGGCTGCGCGAGCTGGCGATGGGACGGCGCTGAGATGGCCGCGCCGATCGTCGAACTTCGCGGCGTCACGAAGCAGTATGTCGGCGTCACCGCGATCGCCGATCTCTCGTTGCAGCTCCGGCCCGGCGAAGTCTGCTGCCTCCTCGGCGAGAACGGTGCCGGCAAGTCCACCGTCATCAAGATCCTGACCGGCGTGGAGGCGCCGACGACGGGCGAGGTGCTGGTTGACGGCAGGCCGGTGCGGTTCGCCAGCCCGCGCGATGCGCGGGAGATGGGGATCGCCACCGTCTATCAGGAAGTCGGCACCCTGCCGATGATGAGCGTCGCGCGCAATTTCGTGCTCGCCGCCGAACCGAAGAGGGGCCGCGGCCTGTTCGCCCGTCTCGATCTCGAAGAAGCGTCGCGCATCGCGCTGAAAAGCCTGCGCGATCTTGGCATCAGCCGGGTTTCCGACGGGAACCAGCTCGTCGGCACGCTCTCGGGCGGCGAGCGGCAGGCGCTGGCGATCGGGCGCGCCGTGCATT
>JAKAZX010000140.1 GCA_021826485.1 Pseudomonadota bacterium
TGAAGTTCGTGGCCACCGCCTTGATCGGGTTGTCGGCCGGCAACTGGTCGAACACCGCGACCGGGCTGGTATCGGCGATCACGCCATCGACCGGCGCGCCGCCGACGCGGATGAACGCCGGCGAGACGATGCCGTGGTTGCCGTAGATGCCGCCCCGGTAGCCGAGCCGCCGCAGCGCCACCACCGGCAGCACCGCGGGCGTCGCCGAATTGCCCATCATCACCGCATCGGGCTTCAAGGAGATCAGCCGCAGCGCCTGCGCCTGCACGGTGGTGTCGGTGCGCGCATAGCGTTCGTCGGCCACCAGCTTGATGCCGGTCGCCTGTGCCGCCTGCACGGTCGCGTCGTGCACCTGATCGCCCCAGCCGTCGGCGAAGCCGATATAGCCGACCGTCTTGACGCCGTGCGCCTGCATGTGGCCGAACACCACCGAGACCATCAGCGGCAGCGGCTGCGCGACCGCGAAAGTGTAGGGGAATTTCTGCGGCTCGGGGATCAGCGGCGCCATCGCGATCATCGGCACGTGCGCCGCATTCGCCAGCGGCTCCACCGCCTTGTCGGAGGTGTAGAGCGAGGGACCGATGATCGCATCGACATGATCCTCGGCGATCAGCTTCTGCGCGATCTTGTACGCATTCTCCGCATCGGTCGCGTCGTCGCGGATGATGTATTCGATCTTCTGGCCGGCGACCTCCGCAGGCAGGAAGTCGAACGCGCCCTTGTAGCCCACGCCCATCGCCGCACCCGGCCCGCTGATCGACAGGATGGCGCCGATCCGAATCTGCGCCGCCGCCGGCCCGGCGCCGAGCGCCAGGGCCGCCAGGATCGTCATGACCACCGCGCGCATCGCCCATCCCCCGCTTGCCGCAACGGGGAGGGAGTTGAAATGGCGATCCTTCAAGTGTCAAGCTTCCTGCCCACCCGGCACGCCAGGACCCGCACGATGAACCCCATGCTCGGCCCCAACCGGCTGAAACTTGGCATTTTTTCCGCCAATGCCGAGGGTGGCCTGGCGCTCACGCGCGCGCCGGAACGCTGGCCGGCGGACTGGCCGGGCATCGTCGCGGTGGCCCGCATGGCCGACCGGGCGGGGCTGGAGTTCTTCCTGCCGATCGCCCGCTGGAAGGGCTATGGCGGCGTCACCAACAGCCGTGAATGGTCGTTCGAGACGCTGACCCACGCCGCGGCGCTGGCCGGCGCCACCGAGCGGATCGCGCTGTTCGCGACCGTCCATGTGCCGATGGTGCATCCGGTGTTCGCGGCCAAGGCGCTGGCGACGATCGACCATGCCAGCGGCGGGCGCGCCGGCCTGAACATCGTCTGCGGCTGGCACCCCGAGGAATTCGCCATGTTCGGCGTGCCGATGATCGAGGAGCGCTACGCCCAGGGCCTGGAATGGTTCGAGGTGCTGAGCCGCATCTACACGGAGGATGCGCCGTTCGACTTCGCCGGCCGGTTCTATGACCTGCGCAGCGTCTCCGGCCAGCCGCGCCCGGTGCAGCGTCCGCGGCCGGTGACGGTGAATGCCGGCTTCTCCCCGCCCGGCCGCGACTTCGCCGCCCGCGCCGCCGACTTCCTGCTGACCACCTTCGTCGAGATCGAGGACGGGCGGCGGCAGATCGCCGACATGGCGGCGCGCGCCGCGCAGCACGGCCGCAGCGTCGGCGTCCACGGCACCGCGCACGTCGTCTGCCGCCCCACCCAGGCGGAAGCGGAGGACTATTACGAGTGGTATGCGGTGACGATGGAGGATACCGCGGCGGCGGATCATTACATGGGCACGAAGGAGAAATTCTCCTCCTCCCACGATCCGGCGGCGTACCGGTTGCACCGCAAGCGCTTCGTCGGCGGCGCCGGCACGTTTCCGCTGATCGGCACACCGCAGCACATCGCCGCGCAGATGGTGCGGATCAGCGACGCCGGCTTCGCCGGGCTGGCGCTGTCCTTCGTCAACTATCGCGAGGAGTTGCCGTATTTCATCGCGACGGTGCTGCCGCTGCTGCAACAGGCGGGGCTGCGCGGCGCACCGTGAAGCGGCAGCACGGCGCGCCGGCGGCGGCGCATTCGGTCTCGTGCGCCGCGGCCTCCCCATCCAGCACCATCCCGCCGACCGCGCGCAGCATGCCGACGATCGGCGCGCAGACCGGCCCCGGCGACGGCCCGGCGCCGGCGGCGAACGGGCTGTTGCGCACCGTCAGTGCCAGCCCCGCCGCGTCGCGCGCCAGGTCCCAGATGCCCCAGCCAAGCTGCGGCGCGGTCGCGGCGATGGTGGCGAGCAGCGCATCCGCGTCGGCGGCGCCGGCGGCCTGGTAGCTGCGCGCAGAGCGACCGCCGAAACGGGTGATGGAGCGGGCGAACGCCGCCAGCGCCGCATCGCGCATCGCCGCCGGCAGCTCGGCGAACAGGCCCATCAGCGCATCCGGCCGCAGCATCAGATAGCGGATGTCGCCGTCGCGGTACTCGCCGCGCGCGGCATCGAACACCAGCCGGTCGCGAAAGCCGCTCACAGCGGCAGGCTGCCGACGCTGGTGCCGCCGCAGACGAACAGCGTCTGGCCGGTGACAAACCCGCTCTGCGCATCTGCGAGGAACATCACCGCGCGGGCGACATCCTCCGGCCGGCCGAGCCGGCGCACCGGGACCGACCGCGCCAGGGCGGCGATGCGCGGATCGCCTTGCGGCAGGATTTCATGGAACATGGCGGTCTCGATCGGGCCGGGCGCGACGGCGTTCGCCGTGATGCCGTCCGGGCCGAGTTCCAGCGCCCAGGTGCGCGCAAGCGCCATCAGCCCCGCCTTGGTCGCCGCATAGGCGCTGCGCGTGGCGAGCCCCAGCGCGGCGCGCGAGGCGATCAGCACGATGCGGCCGAACCGTGCCGCGCGCATGCCCGGCAGCACCGCCTGCGCCAGCACCAGCGCCGCGGCGAGATGCAGGCGCGACAGTTCGGCGAGGTCGGATGGCAGCGCATCGGCCAGCAGCGCCGGCCGCACCGCGCCGGCATTGTGGACCAGCGTGGTGATCGGCCCCGCCGCCAGTGCCTGCCGCGCGGCGGCCGCCGTCGCGATCTCATCGGCAAGATCGACGGTGATCGCGTGCAGGGCGGGATGGCTGAACGCGGCGGGGGCGCGGTCCAGCGAGACGACGTCGTGCCCGGCATCGAGCAGCGCGCGCACGATCGCCAGCCCGATGCCGTTGCTGCCGCCGGTGACGAGGGCACGGGTCATTGTCTCACTCCACGGCCGCGGCAGACAGCAAGGCGGGATCGGCGGCGGCGGCACCGAGCACGACGCGCGCGCCGCCGGCCAGCGCGTCGGGGACGAAGCAGACGACGATCGGCCCGGCATCGAGCCGCACGAGGCCGATGCCGAGCGGCAGCAGATCGCGGAACCGCGGCTCGTTGCTGTGATGCAGCAGCGTGCGCGCGATCAGCGTGCCGCGCGCCCCCGCCGCCGGCTGATCCGCCAGATCGTCGGCGAGGCAGGCTTCGCAGCATTCGCGCGCCGGATACTGCACATGGCCGCAGGCCGCACAGCGTTGCAGCGCCGGGCCGGTCATGCCGCGAGCACGCAGGCGGCGGAGGCGAGGCCGCGATCGTAGTTGATCATGCCGAAGCCGCTGACCAGCGCATGGCGCGCCCGCGCCACCTGCCGCGCCCCGGCGGTGCCGGCAAGCTGCCGCAGTGCCTCCACCAGCCCGAGCATGCCGCCGGCCGCACCCGCCTGCCCCGCCGACAACTGGCCGCCGCCGGTGTTGTGCGGGAAACTCCCGGCGAACGTGAGGTCGTGCTGCCGCACGAACGCCGCCCCCTCGCCCTTGCCGCAGAATCCCAGATCCTCAAGCTGCAACAGCGAGATCACCGGATAGTCGTCATAGGTCTGCACCAGGTCGATCGCCGCCGGGCCGATGCCGGCCTGCGCCCACAGCGCGTCGCGGTCCATCGCCCAGCCGCCGCGCAACTGCACCGGATCGTCGGGGAACGCGTTGTAGCGCTCGATCGCGGCCAGGATGCGCACGCCGCGCAGCCCCAGCGCCGCGGCCCGCGCGCGGTGCATCACCAGGAACCCGTCCGCCCCGGCGCAGGGCATCACGCAGTCATAGAGATGCAGCGGCTCGGCGATCGGCCTTGCGGCCAGATAGTCGTCGAGGCTGAGCGGCGCGCGCAGCAGCGCCGCCGGGTTGTGCGCGGCGTTCGCCCGCTGCGCCACGCACAGCCGCCCGAAATCCGCGCGCGTCGCGCCGTGACGCTGCATGTAGGCGGCGGTGATCAGCGCGAAACTGGCGTTCGGCCCGCCGGCACCGTACGGATACACCGCCTCGCGCGAGAAGCGGCTGAACTGCGCGAGCAGATCGCGGAAGCTGGTGGCGTTGGCGGTGTCGCCGGCGATGCAGGCGACCACATCGGCATCGCCCGCCTGCACCGCGCGCGCCGCGCGCCGCAGCGCGACCACGCCGCACGCCCCGCCGATCGGCAGAAATTCCAGGAAGCGCGGCGACATCCCGGCATGCTGCGTGAAAGCAACCGCCGTATCGGGCGCCAGCGTGAAGCTGGACAGGCACAGCCCGTCGATCGCCGCCTTGTTCAGCCCGCTTCCGTCCAGCAGCGCCGCGAGCGCGCGGGCCAGGAACCACGCGGCCCCATGCTCCGACCGGCGCGCATAGGGCACCGTGACCGGCACGCAGGCAACGATGTCGCGGTAATCCTGCACGCGGATCAGTCGGCGTGCTGGGCGGCGAGTGCCGGCGCGGCGGCATCCTCGTCCCGCCGCAGGCCGAGCAGCCGCGCCGCCGGTGCCAGGGTCCAGCCCTGCAGGGCGACCGAGATGATGACCACCACGAACACGATGTTGAACATCAGGTCGCCGCGCGGCCGCCCCTCCATCAGCGGGATGGTGCTCAGATAGATCGGCACCGCGCCGCGCAGCCCGGCCCAGGCCACAAAGGCGGTTTCCCGCACGCTCCAGCGGAACGGCAGCAGGCTGGCGAACACGCCGGCCGGGCGGGCGATCACGATCAGCAGCGCCGCCACCGCGACCGCCGGCAGCACCAGCGGCGGCAGGTTGTGCGGCGTCACCAGCAGGCCGAGCATCAGGAACAGCGAAATCTGCGCGAGCCAGCCGAGCGCATCGAAGAACCGGGCGACCGGCACGCGGGCCGGATGCGGATTGTTGCCGACCACCACGCCGGCCAGATAGATCGCGAGGAAGCCGCTCGCCCCCACCACCTGCGCCGCGCCGAACACCGCGAGCGCGCCGCCGACCGCCAGCACCGCCATCAGCGCCTGCTCCGCCCGCATCCGCCGGAACAGCCACAGCATGGCATAGCCGCCGGCCAGCCCGAACACCGCGCCGCCGCCCATCTCCTCGGCCAGCGTCAGGGCGGAGTGCGCCAGGGACGCGCTTTCGGGATGGGCGAGATATTCCACGAGGCTGATGGTCAGAAACACGCTCATCGGGTCGTTCAGGCCGGATTCGACCTCCAGCGCCGCCGCCACGCGGCCCGGCACCGGCGCCCGCGACAGGCGCAGCAGCACGGCCACCGCCGCCGCGTCGGTCGGCACCATGACCGCGCCGAGCAGCAGCCCCTGCGGCCAGCTCAGCCCGAACAGCAGCACCGAGAGCGCACCCACCGCGCCGGCGCTGACCGCGACCCCCACCGTCGCCAGCACCAGTGACGGCCAGAACGCCTGGCGCAGCATGGCGCGGTCGGTGTGCAGCCCGCCCTGGAACAGAATGGCGACGAGCGCGAGGCTGCCGACCAGATAGGCGACCGTGGGGTCGCTGAACGGGATGCCGCCCGGCCCGTCCTCACCGGCCAGCATGCCGACGCCGATGAACACCAGCAGCAGCGGCATGCCGATGCGGCTGGCCGCCTGGCCGGCGAACAGCGCCAGCAGGCAGAGCACCCCGGCGACCAGGATGATCTCATGGCTGCCCGCCATCGCCCGTCCTTCCGTCAGCGCCGCGACCGAACCGGACTACTGCCCGGGTTTGCGCAGCCTGTCGAGGGCGTCGGCGAAATCCTGCGCCCCCTTGGCGGCGGCGATCAGGGCGGTGCTCTCGGTCCCGCCGATCGAGCGCGGATCGAGCGCGAGCGGGCTTTCGGTGGCGACGAACCCGCCGAGCACCGCGGCGGTCGTGGAATCGGTGAGCAGGCCGGCGACGGTGATGCTGCCGGTGAAGGAGGCGGGCAGGCCGGCGGCGGATTTCAGCAGCGTGACGCCGGCGCCGACCGGCGTCAGCTTCAGCGCGTTCGCGACGACGCCCCGCGTCGGCGTGATGCCGGCGAGTTGCAGTTGCAGCGTCACGATGCCGGCCGCGGGTGCCGCCACCACGTTGCGCCCGCGCTCCCGCAGCACGCGGCGGAAATCCTCGGTCAGCGCATCGGCGACGCGCTGGCGCTGCGCCGCGTCGGTGCCGCCCCACTCGGCCTCCGCGCCCTGATAGACGGTGGCGGCGGCGACATGGATTCCGTGATAGCGGGCCATGTCGATGTCGGGCGCGCGATAGACCAGCGGGCTGCCCAACGGATTGTCGGTCGCCGGATGCAGCGGCACCTGCCCGGCCAGCCCCGCCGTCGTCTTCGGCTGCGTGGAGCAGGACGCCAGCAGGATCGCGACGGCGAGAAGATGGCGCGCACGCATCGGCGGTTCCTTTCCTGTCGGTTCAGCCGGTCTGCACCGGCGCCGGCTGCGGCTGCCGGGCCGGGCGCCACCATTCCTCCACACGCTGGATCACGACGAAGAAACCCGGCACCAGCACCACCGCGAGCAGGGTGGAGGCGAGCATGCCGCTGATCGTGGTGACGCCGATCGAGCGGCGCGCATTGGCGCCCGCGCCGCTCGCCAGCAGCAGCGGCACCATGCCGAGGATGAACGAGAACGAGGTCATCAGGATCGGCCGGAACCGCAGCCGCGCGCCGAGCAGCGCCGCCTCCAGGATCGGCCGCGCGTGGCGCAGGCGTTCGTCGCGCGCCACCTCGACGATCAGGATGCCGTTCTTGGCGGCGAGCGCGATCAGCAGGATCAGGCCGATCTGGGTATAGAGATTGTTCTCCAGCCCCAGCGCCATCAGCACCGCGACCGGGCCGAGCACCGCCAGCGGCACGGCGAGGATGACCGACACCGGCGCGAGCCAGCTTTCGTACTGGCCCGCGAGCACCAGGTAGACCAGCAGCACGGCGAGGCCGAAGGCGTAGTAGATCTGCCGGCCGACCGCCTTTTCCTGGTACGACATCGCGGTCCACTCGCAGCCCGTGCCGGGCGGCATCGCCTGCGCGCAGATCTGGTCGAGCAGCCCGAGCGCCTGGCCGGAGGAGAAGCCGCGCGCCGGCATGCCGACGACGCTGGCCGAGGGATACAGGTCGTACAGGCTGATCAGCCCCGGCCCGACCGCCGGATGCAGCGTGGCCAGCGCCCCCAGCGGCACCATCTGCCCGTTCGCATTGCGCAGCGGCAGCGCCATCAGTTCGGATGCCCGCGCGCGCAGGTCCGCGTCGCCCTGCACGTACACCTGGAAGGTCCGCCCGAACCGGTTGATCTGGCCAACGAAGCTCGACCCGAGATAGGTCGCCAGCGCCTGGAACACCTGCCCGGAGGTGACCTGAAGCGACTCCGCCTTCACCCGGTCGATGTCCAGATCGAGTTGCGGCACGCTGGCACGGAAGCTGCTGGCGGCCCGCGCGATGCCGCTCTGCCCGCCCGCATCGGCGAGCACGGTGCGGGTCAATGCCGCAAGCTTGGCGAAATCCGCGCTGCCGTCGCGCAGTTCCAGTTGCAGTGTGAAGCCGCCCGCATTGCCGATGCCCTGGATCGCCGGCGGGATCAGCACGATCGTCTGCGCCGCCGCGATCGGTGCCATCGCCGCGTTCAGTGCCGTATACATCCCGCGCAAATCCTGCCCCGCGCCGCGCGCCGACCAGTCCTTGAAGATCACGTAGGCGACGCCCGCATTGGCGAGCGAGGCGTTGTTGTCCAGCGCCGACAGGCCGGCAATGCCGATCACCCGGTCCACCCCCGGCACCGCGCGGGCAGCGCGCTGCACGTCGTCCATCACCTGCTGCGTGCGGGCCAGCGCCGCGCCGTCCGGAAGCTGCACGGAGACCAGCGCGTAGCCCTGATCCTCCAGCGGCAGGAATCCCGTCGGGATGCGCGTGAGGCCCCAGAACGCGCCGGCGATCAGCACCGCGCCGACGGCGGCGGTGAGCAGGCTGCGCCCCACCAGCACGCCAATCATCCGCGCATAGGCCGCTTCCAGCCGGTCATAGACGGCGTTGAAGCCGCGATAGAAGGCGTTGCGCCGCTCCGGCGGCACCGCCGGGCGCAGCCACAGCGCGCATTGCGTCGGCTTCAGCGTGGCGGCGTTGATCGCCGAGATCAGGGCGGTCGCCGCGATCACCAGGGCGAACTGGGCATAGAGGCGGCCGGTCAGCCCGGGCAGGAACGCCGCCGGCACGAACACCGCCATCAGCACCAGCGTGATGCCGATCACCGGCCCCAGCAGCTCGTCCATCGCGCGCACCGCCGCGTCGTGCGGGGTCAGCCCGCGCTCGATGTGATGCGCGGCGCCCTCGACGATCACGATGGCATCATCGACGACGATGCCGATCGCCAGCACGATCGCGAACAGCGTGGAGAGATTGACGGTGAAGCCGAGCGCCGCCATCGCCGCGAAGGCGCCGATGATGGTGACCGGCACGGTGGTCGCCGGCACCAGCATGGCGCGCCAGTCCTGCAGGAACACCAGGATCACCACCAGCACCAGCACGGCGGCCTCGATCAGCGTCTTGTACACCTCGTGGATCGAGGCGTTGACGAACCGCGTGGTGTCGAACGGCACGTCCCAGGTGACGCCGGCGGGGAAGCCGCGCGCCAGCGCCGCCATCCGCGCCCGCACCGCGCCCGCGACCGCCAGCGCATTGGCGCCCGGCGCCTGGAAGATCGCGATGCCCGCCGCCGGGCGGCCGTTCAGGGTGAAGGCCTGGCCGTAGCTCTGCGCGCCCAGCTCGACCCGCCCGATATCGCGGATGCGCGTCAGCCCGCCGGACGGATCGGTCTTGACGATGATGTCGGCGAATTGCGTCACCTGATCGAGCCGTCCGGCGACGTTCAGCGTGAGCTGGAACGGCACGTCGGCCGGCGCCGGCGGCGCGCCGATCTGCCCGGCGCTGACCTGCTGGCTCTGCTGCTGCAACGCCGAGACGACATCCTGCGCGGTCAGGCTGCGCGCCTGCATCAGCCGCGGGTCCAGCCAGACGCGCATCGCATACTGGCCGGCGCCGAACACCGTCACCTGCCCCACGCCGGGCAGCCGCGCCAGTTCCGGTTGCAGGTTGATGGTCGCGTAATTGGCCAGGAACAGGCTGTCGAACTTC
>JAKAZX010000141.1 GCA_021826485.1 Pseudomonadota bacterium
GGTCGAAGGCCAGGGCAATTTCGGCAATATCGACGGCGATAACCCGGCTGCCATGCGCTACACGGAAGCGCGGCTGACCGAGGTGGCGCGCGCGCTGCTGGCCGGCATCGATGACGACGCGGTGGATTTCCGCGCCACCTATGACGGGGAAGAGCATGAACCTGTCGTGCTGCCGGGCGCGTTTCCCAACCTGCTGGCCAATGGCGCGGCCGGCATCGCGGTCGGCATGGCGACCTCCATCCCGCCGCACAATGCCGGGGAGGTCTGCGCCGCCGCCGCCCTGCTGGTGCAGAACCCGGCGGCGACGACGGCGGAGCTGCTCGCCCACATGCCCGGCCCCGACTTCCCGACCGGCGGCGTGCTGGTGGAGGATGCGGCGGCGATCGCGCAGGCCTACGAGACCGGCCGCGGCGGCTTCCGCCTGCGGGCGAAATGGGAGGTGGAGCGCGGCAAGCACGGCACCTGGGCGATCGTGGTCACGGAAATCCCCTACCAGGTGCAGAAATCCCGGCTGATCGAGCAGATCGCCGAACTGTTGGAAGCGAAGAAGCTGCCGCTGCTGGGCGACGTGCGCGACGAAAGCGCGGAGACCGTCCGGCTGGTGCTGGAGCCGAAGGCCCGCGGCGTGGAGCCGGAGGTTCTGATGGAAACGCTGTTCCGCGCGACCGCGCTGGAAACCCGCTTCCCGCTGAACATGAACGTGCTGACCGCCGACCGTACGCCCCGCGTGATGGGGCTGCGCGAGGTGCTGCGCCACTGGCTCGATCATCGCCACGAGGTGCTGGTGCGGCGCAGCCGCCACCGGCTGGCGGCGATCGGCCGGCGGCTGGAAATCCTCGGCGGCTTCCTCGCCGTGTTCCTCAACCTCGACGAGCTGATCCGGCTGATCCGCACCGAGGACGAGCCGAAGCCGGCGATCATGGCGGCGTTCACCCTCTCCGACGTGCAGGCGGAGGCGATCCTGAATATGCGCCTGCGCTCCCTGCGCAAGCTGGAGGAGATGGAAATCCGCCGCGAGCACAAGGCGCTGACCAGGGAGCAGCGGGAGTTGCAGGCGCTGCTGGACGACGAACGGCTGCGCTGGACCCGCATCGGCGAGGAGCTGGCGGACATGCGAAGCAAGTTCGGCAGCGGCCCGCTCGGCGACCGGCGCACGCGGCTGGCCGCCGCCCCGCCGGCGGTGGTGGTGACCGAGGAGGCGTTCGTCGAGCGCGAGGCGATCACCGCGATCCTGTCGGAAAAGGGCTGGGTGCGCGCGGTGCGCGGCGCGGTCGCGGACCCGGCCGAGCTGAAGTTCAAGGAAGGCGACCGGCTGCGCCTGCTGCTGGCCTGCGAGACCACCGACCGGCTGAGCCTGTTCGCCACCAACGGCCGCGCCTACACGCTGCGCGCCGCCGACCTGCCGCGCGGACGGGGGGACGGGCAGGCCGTGCGGCTGCTGGCCGAACTGAGCAACGAGGACGACGTGGTGGCGCTGTTCGTGCTGCGGGAGGGGGTGCGGTATCTGGTCGCCTCCGCCGGCGGGCGCGGCTTCGTGGTGAAGGCCGAGGACATGCTGGCGGAAAAGCGCACCGGCAAGCAGGTGCTGAACACCCGCCCCGGCGAGGAGGCGCGGCTGTGCGTGCCGGCGGAGGGTGACCACGTCGCCGTGGTCGGGGAGAATCGCAAGCTGCTGGTGTTCCCGCTCGATCAGGTGCCGGAACTGGCGCGCGGGACCGGCGTGATGCTGCAACGCTACAAGGATGGCGGCCTCGCCGACGCGCTGGTGTTCCGCCTCGCCGACGGGCTGAGCTGGAAGTCGGGGGAGCGGACGCGCACCGAGCCGGTGCTGCGCGACTGGCTGGGCGAACGCGCGCAAGCCGGGCGGACGGTGCCGACCGGCTTCCCGCGCTCCAACCGGTTCGGCTGAGCCTCGCCTCAGTGCCGAGTCGCGCGGGCCAGGGCTAGCAGCGCGGCCTGGCTGCGTACCGCGAAGGTGGCGCGGCCGAGCGCGATCGTGCCGTCGCGGCGGAACTGCGCGAGGCAGCGGCACACCGTCTCGATGGTCAGGCCGAGATGGTCGGCGATGTCGCCGCGGCTCATCGGCAGGGGGACATGGCCGGCCGATTCGTGCGGCACGCGGTCCACCATCTCCAGCAGGAAGCCGGCCACCCGCTCCGACGCGCTCTTGCGGCCCAGCGTCACCATGCGGTCGCGGGCGTTGCGCAACTGGCGCGATGCGATGCCGAGCAGCCAGTGGGCGACGCGGCAGTCATGCCCGGCCGCCTGGTCCAGCGCGCGGCGCGGATAGCGGCGCACCGTCACGGCCGTGACCGCCTCGGCGGCCAGATCGTGCTCGGCCAGCGCTTCCACGCCCAGCCAGTCGCCGGGCAGCAGGAACTCGTTGATCTGGCGGCGTCCGTCGTCCATCAGCTTGACCGTCCGCACGCAGCCGGCCACAATCCGGTAGCAGTAGCGGGCGGGATCGCCCTGCGCGTAAAGCTCCGCGTCCTTGTGGACCGAGATCGTGGTGGCCTGCTGTTCCAGCGCGCCGATGTCGGGGCAGTCCTGCCCGGCCGGGGCCGTCGTCGGTGGCAGCGAAAGCCCGATCCGGTGTGTCCTGTCCAGAGTGGGCTGATGTGAGGTCTGCATCCGCTTCTCCCGCGCCACGACGATTGCTGTCTGGCGCAGGACTACCGGTCCCTGCTGCACCGCGAAATTCGGGCGGTTGCGTACGTAGTTTTTCGTACCGTGCCGGGCCATGAGCGACATCGAACCGCTCGCCGTGCATGTCGTGGACGATGACGAGGCGGTGCGCGCCTCGCTGCAATTCCTGCTGGAATCCGCCGGCCTGACCGTGTGCACGCATGCGAGTGCGGAGGCATTCCTGGCCTGCGCCGGGCAGGCGGCGGTGGGCTGCGTGCTGACCGATGTGCGCATGCCGGGCCTGGGCGGCCTGGAATTGCAGGAGCGGCTGCACACCGCCGGCCACACCTTTCCCGTCATCGTCATGTCCGGCCACGGCGACGTGCCCACCGCCGTCCGCGCGCTGAAGGACGGGGCACTGGATTTCCTGGAAAAGCCGTTCGACGACGACCAGTTGCTCGCCGCGATCCGCAAGGCGCTGTCGGCCGGCGCGGCGGCCCGCGCGGCGGCCGCGGCGGCGGCGGCGGCGGCGCATCGGCTGGCCGCCCTGACCCCGCGCGAGCGGGAGGTGCTGGCCGGGCTGGTCGCCGGCCAGGGCAGCAAGGCGATCGCGCTCGACCTCGGCACCAGCCCGCGCACCGTGGAGGTGCATCGCACCCGCGTCATGGCCAAGCTCCAGGTGCGCAGCCTGCCCGAACTGGTGCGGCTGGTGGCGGCGGCGCAGGCCGCCGCGGCGCCGCAGGACGCCTAGCGCCATGCCCGACCGCGCCGCCTATCTGCGGGCCGTGTTCGATGCCGCGCCGGAGGCGATGGTCATCATCGACGAACGCGGCAGGATCGAAGGGTTCAGCCCGGCCGCGGAACGCCAGTTCGGCTATCCCGCCGCGGACGTGGTGGGGCGCAATGTCAGCCTGCTCATGCCCTCCCCCTATCGCGAGGAGCATGACGGCTACCTGCACCGCTACCTGACCACCGGCGAACGGCGGATCATCGGCATCGGCCGCGTGGTGGTCGGCCAGCGCCGCGACGGCAGCACCTTCCCGATGGAGCTTTCGGTGGCCGAGGCGCGGCCGAGCGGGCGGCGGATCTTCGTCGGCTTCATCCGCGACCTGACGGAGGCGCAGACCACGCGGGCGCGGATGCAGGAATTGCAGCAGGAACTGCTGCACGCCTCGCGGCTGCGCACCACCGGCCAGATGGCGGCGACGATGGCGCACGAACTGAACCAGCCGCTGACCGCCGCCGCCAACTATCTGCGCGGCGCGCAGCGGCTGCTGGACATGCCGCAGGCCGATCTGGCGCGCGTGCGCGACGCGCTGTCGCTCGCGGCGCAGCAGGCGCTGCGCGCCGGCGACATCATCCGCCGGCTGCGCAGCTTCGTCGCGCGCGGGGAGGTGCAGTCGCGCCGCGAATCGGTGAACATGCTGATCGAGGAGGCGAGCGCGCTGGCGCTGCTGGGCGCCAAGGAGCGCAGCATCCACGCCAGCCACCGGATCGCCGCCGACCTGCCGGACGTGATGGTGGAGCGGGTGCAGGTCCAGCAGGTGCTGCTGAACCTGATGCGCAACGCCATCGAGGCGATGGACGGCATGCCGCGGCGCGAACTGACGGTGGAGGCGGTGGCGGAGGGGGAGGACGTGCGCGTCAGCGTCGCCGATACCGGCCCCGGCCTGCCCGCCGAGGTGGCGGCGCAACTGTTCCAGCCATTCGTGACCACCAAGCCCGACGGCATGGGGATCGGCCTTTCGATCTGCCGCACCATCGTCGAATCGCATGGCGGCCGCATCTGGGCGGAGGCGAATCCCGGCGGCGGCACCGTGTTCCGCTTCACCCTGCCACGGGTTGCCGATCCGGCTTGATCCAGGTCAAGGCCGCGCGATGCGCCTGCGGTTGAGATGCAGCCTGCGCGGATGCCTGCGCGGCGTGCGGTACGGGGCGGCAGGGAGCATGCAGTGTGACAGGATCGGCCAGATGCGCCGCTGCCATCATCGACGATGACGCGGCGGTGCTCGACTCGCTGCGCTTCCTGCTGGAGGTTGCCGGCTATCACGTCGCCACCTACCCCTCGGCGCTGGATTTCCTGGCCGACCGCGGCAGCCGCCCGCCCTGCCTGATCCTGGACCACCACATGCCGCACATGACCGGGCTGGAGCTGGTGGCCCGGCTGCGCGGAGAGGGGGAGGGGATGCGGATCATGCTCATCACCGGCTCCTCCACCCCCGCCATCGTCAGCCGGGCGGCGGCGCTGGGCGTGGCCAAGGTGATCGAGAAGCCGCCGGTCGAGGACGAGCTGATCGCCTTCGTCGCGCTCAGCGCCGAAGGTCAGCCGCCCAGATAGGCGCGCCGCACCTCGGCATTCGCGGCGATCTCCGCCGCCGGGCCGGAGAGCACGACGCGGCCGGTCTGCAACACATAGGCGTGGTCGGCGATGCTCAGCGCCTCCGCCAGCCGCTGTTCGACCAGCAGCACCGTCACGCCGCGGTCGCGGATGCGGACGACGGCGGCCAGGATGTCATCGACCAGCCGCGGCATCAGCCCCTGGCTCGGCTCGTCCAGCATCAGCAGGCGCGGGCGGGTCATCAGGGCGCGGCCGATCGCCAGCATCTGCTGCTCGCCGCCCGACAGCGTCTCGGCCCGCTGGGCCAGCCGTTCGCGCAGGCGGGGGAACAGGTCGTACACCAGCTCCAGCGGCGCGAAACGGTCCTTGTCGCCGCGCCGGGCATAGGCACCGAGCCGCAGATTGTCCGCGACCGACAGCCGCGGGAACAGCCGCCGCCCCTCCGGCACCAGCACCACGCCCTGCCGCGCGACCCGCCAGCCGGGCAGCAGGTCGAGCCGCTGGCCGGCGAATTCCACCCGTCCTTCCGCGCGAACCTGCCCGGCGATCGCCTTCAGCAGCGTGCTCTTGCCCGCGCCGTTGGCACCGACCACGGCGACGATCGCGCCGTCCGGCACTTCCAGGCTGATGCCGTGCAGCGCCTTCAGCCCGCGATAGGCGGCGGTGACGCCGTCAAGCCGCAGCATAGCGGTCGCCCAGATAGGCGCGGATCACCGCCGGGTCGCGCACCACGGCGTCCGGGGTGCCGCGCGCGATGACGCGGCCGAGGTCCAGCACCACGGCGCGGTCGATCAGCGGCAGCAGGATTTCCATGACGTGCTCGACCATGATGACGGTGATGCCCTGCGCCCGCACCGCGCGGATCAGCGCCACGCCGTCCTGCGCCTCGGCCGGGGTCAGGCCGGTCAGCATCTCGTCCAGCAGGATCAGCCGCGGGCGGGTGGCCAGCGCGCGGGCCACTTCCAGTCGCCGCTTCTCGGGCGGGGTCAGTTGCGCGGCGGGGGCATCGGCCCGCGCGGCGAGCCCGGTCGCCGCCAGCATCGCCGCCGCCTCCGCCATCGCGGTGCGGGTGCGCCCGACGCGGGCGAACGCGCCGACCATGACATTCTCCAGCACCGTCATGGTGTCGAAGCTGCGCACGATCTGGAAGGTGCGGGCAATGCCGGCGCGCGCGCAGGCCAGCGGGCCGCGCCCCGACACGATTTCGCCGGCCATGCGGATCACGCCGCTTTCGGGTGCGATCTCGCCGGCGATCATGTTGAACAGCGTCGTCTTGCCGGCGCCGTTGGGGCCGATCAGGCCGAGAATCTCTCCCGCCTCGACGGTGAAGGAGACATCGACGTTCGCCGCCACGCCGCCGAAGCTGCGGCTGACCTGCTCGACCTCAAGCAGCGCGGGCATCACGCGCTCCCGTGCTGCGCAGCCGCAGCAGGCTGGCGACACCATTCGGGCGCAGCAGCGCGACCAGCACGATCAGCGCGCCATAGATCATCAGGTCGCCGCCGCGCCCGGCGCCGCCGAGATAGCTGCGCGACACCTCGCTGACCGGAACCTGGATCGCCGCGCCCAGCAGCGGCCCCCACAGCGTCCCGACGCCGCCGATCACCGCCGGCAGCGCGATCAGGATGGAAAGCTGCAAGGACAGCACGCTGTCCGGATCGATATAGCCGACATACTGCGCGAAGATCGCACCGCCGATGCCGGTCAGCCCGCCGCTGATCGCCGCCGCCGCCATCTTGCTCGGCAGCAGCCGCACCGCGAGGCTGCGCGCCGCCACCGGATCGTCGCGCATCGCCCGCCAGGCATAGCCCCAGCGCGACCCCTCGATCAGCCAGCTCGCCAGCCACGCCACCGCGGCGAAGGCAAGCACGACGTAATGGAACGGCAGCTTGCTGGTGCGGAACGCGAGGTCGATCCAGCTTTCCTGCGTGAACGGCACGTAGACGCCGGTCGCCGCGCCGACGAAGTCCCAGTTCAGCACCAGAAGATAGCCGATCTGTGCGACCACCAGCGTGGCGATCGCGTAATAGTGGCCGGACAGCCGGAAGCACGGCCAGCCCACCAGCAGTGCCGCCAGCCCCCCCGCGCCGCCGGCCACGAACATGCCCAGCGTCGGCGGCAGGCCGAGGCGCACGAACAGCAGCGTGGAGACATAGCCGCCGATGCCGAAATACAGCGCATGGCCGAGCGAGATCTGCCCGCAATAGCCGCCCAGGATGTTCCACGCCTGCGCCAGCCCGGCATAAAGCAGCGTCAGGATCAGCAGGTTCTGGGTATAGACATCGCCGATCGGCAGCGGCAGCACGGCCAGCACCGCCAGCAGCACCGCGCCGCCCAGCAGCTCGCGCCGCCGCCGCCGCAGGATTGCGTTGTCCGTGTGTGCCGCCATCACAGCCGCCCGAACAGGCCGCGCGGGCGGAACATCAGCACCGCAAGATAGATCGCGAACATGCCGACCTGCTTCAACGAGGGCTCCAGCAGCAGCGCCGTCAGCGCCTCCACCTCGCCGATCAGCAGCCCGGCGAGCAGCGCGCCGAGCAGGCTGCCGAAGCCGCCGAGTGCCACGGTGACATAGGCGATCAGCGCGAAATCCGCCCCGACATTGGGGGAGACGTAGTAGAATTGCGCCAGCATCACGCCCGCCACGCCCACGGTCGCGGAGCCGAGGCCCCAGCCGAGCGCGAAGATGTGGTCGCGGTTGATGCCGATCAGCGCCACCGCGTCGCGATCCTCCCGCGTCGCTTCCAGCGCGCGGCCGAACTCGGTGCGGGAAATCAGCAGCAGCACGGCGAAGGCGATCAGGCACACCACCGCGGCGGCCACCTGCGACAGCGGCAGATGCAGCCCGCCCAGCACCAGGCTGCGATCCGCGAGCAACCCGCCGGTGATGCTGCGGAAATCCCCGCCGAACGCGAACTGCGCAGCGCCGGTCAGGAAAATGCCGAGGCCGAAGGTGACGAAAATCTGCACCATGCCGCGATTGGTCGAAACACTCAGCGCGCGTGCGATCATGCCGCGATAGACGGCGGCGCCGAGCACGAACAGCAGCACCACGACCACCGGCAGCTCCAGCAGCACGCCGGCGCCGGTCGCGGCGTGCAGCAGGAAGGCGGCGTACATTGCCAGCATCAGGAACTGGCCGTGGGCGAAATTCACCACGTCCATCAGCCCGAAGATCAGCGACAGCCCGGCCGCCACCAGCGCATAGACAAGGCCGGTCAGCAGGCCGAGCAGCACGACCTGCAGGATCAGCGTCGCGGTCACGCGCGCGCGGCTACTTGCCGACGTTCCAGATCGGCTCCACGGTCGCCAGCGCGAACGGGAACACGGTGTGCCAGGTGCCGCCCTGGATCTGCTGGATCACCGGGTCGGCGCCGGTGTTCTGGCCGCTGGCATCGAAACTGACCTTGCGCCACGGCATGATCGTCTGCTCGCCCGGTATGTCGGTTGCCACCAGCGCCGCGCGCAGCGCCTCCGGCTTGGTGGAGCCGGCACGGTCGATGGCATCGGCCAGCACCTGCAACGCGGTGATCTCGCGCGAGGTCAGGTCGTTCAGGTCCTTTCCTGCGGTGGCACGGAACATCGCGTTCACGGGCGTGATCGCCGGGCGGGACTTGGTCGCATCCAGCGCGAAGGCGGAGCGGCTCATCACCCCTTCCGCCAGCTTGCCGATGGCGTCCAGGAAGCTCTGCTGCACGAAGCCGGCATCCTGTGCCAGCACCGCCCCGGGCGTGTATCCCGTCTCGTGCATCTCGCGCATCAGCAGGATCGCGTCGCTGGTGTAGGAGGACGGCAGCAGCACATCCGCATTCGCCGCGTGCAGCCGCTCCACCTCGGTCGAGAGGGAAGGGGAGTTGGCGCGATAGCGGATGTCGGCGGCCACCTTGATCCCCGCCGCCTCCGCGTCCTTGCGCTGCACCGCGGCGCTGTCGCTGCCGAAGATCGAATCCTCATAGACCAGCGCCACGCTGTGCGCCGGCCGCCCGGTGCGCTCGCCGACCGCCTTGAGGAAGTCGAACATCGCGCCGGTGAACATCACGTCGGTCGGCGAGGTGCGGAAAATCCAGCGCAGCCCGCGCTGCGTCAGGCTGGGGGAGGAGTTGTCGGCGGAGATGTAGGGGACCTGATAGCGTTCGGTCACCTGGCTGATGGTGACGGCGGTGGCGCTGGTGTAGCTGCCGATGATCGCCGCCACATGATCCTGGGTGATCAGCCGCTCCGCCTCAGCGCGCGCGGTCTGCGGGTTGTTCTGGCTGTCGGCGAACACCAGCCGCACATGCGCCCCGCCCAGATGGGCAAGCCCGCCGCCGCTGCCCAGCAGCATCGGCACGTCATGGTGGCCGTTGATGATCTCCGCCTCGGTCTGTAGGGCGGCGCGGGCGTCGATGCCG
>JAKAZX010000142.1 GCA_021826485.1 Pseudomonadota bacterium
CCCGCGCCGCCAGCAGCGGCCGCAGCCGCCCGGCGAGCACCGCCCACAGACTGTCCAGCACCAGCGCAACCGCCAGGAACGTCACGCACAGCAGCACGAGCTGCGGCCCCGCGGCACGGCCGGGGGAGACGAATTGCGGGAAGAACGCGCCGTAGAAGAACAGCGTCTTCGGGTTGGTCAGCGACACGAGGAGGCCGCGCAGATAGATGTTGCGGCTGGAACGCGGCTGCGGCGCCACGCGCGTCAGGTCGAACGGGGCCGCCCGCCACTGCCGGATGCCCAGCAGCAGCAGATAGGCGACGCCGGCCCAGCGCAGCCAGCCCATCCACGCGCCCAGCCCGCCCAGCAGCGCCGTCATGCCGAGCGCCGTCAGCAGCAGTTGCGGCACCATCGCCGAGGCGGTGCCCGCCAGCGTCAGCAGCCCGTAGCGGGTGCCGTAGGCGACGCTGTTGGCGACGATCAGGGCCACGTTCGGGCCGGGGATCAGCATCAGCACGGCGGTCGCGAGCACGAAGGCGGCGTACAGGGCTGGGTCGATCACGGCGCGTCTCCGCTGGTGGCGATCCATGCTTGCAGCGCCGCGGTGGCAACCGCAATGCCGCCGCGCATGGCGATGAAGGCGGCGCTCTGGATGCCGGCCACCCGCCAGATGCCGTCCTTCCCCTGCACCAGCAGCGGCGCGCCGGAGGTGCCGTGGGTGGCGGCGCAGTCGTGGCGGATGCGCACCCCGTCGGTCGCCAGCACGCGGCAGGCGGTATCGGCCTCGATCACCTCCTGCCGGTCCTGGTTGTAGCCGCCCAGCATGGCGGGCGTGCCCGAGGCGGGCAGCGGGGCCAGTGCCAGCGGCACGGTGCCGATCGGCGCGGCCAGCGTCACCAGCGCGACATCGTGGCCCGGCGCCAGGCGGTAGGAGGTGGCGATGGCGTGGCCGGTGAAGCCGCCATGCTGGTATTGCGATAGCACGTGCACCGTATCCGCCGGCACGAAATGGCCGACCCGCGGGTTCCACAGGCAATGCGCCGCGGTCAGCGCCGTCCGCCGGCCGATCAGAACGGCGGTGCAGCGGGCGACGCCGGGTATTTGCAGCCGTGCCAGCGCCGACCAGGGCGGCACGGCGGGATCGACGAGCGCCCGCGCCTCCTGCGGCCCGAGTCCCGGCAGCGGGGCGGAGCCGAGCAGCAGCAGCGGCAGCAGATGCCACAGCCGGAACCGGCGCCGGGGCTGGTTGGGGCGGGAGGATTCGAACCTCCGCATGACGGAATCAAAATCCGTTGCCTTACCGCTTGGCGACGCCCCAGCGGGTCTGCCGTGCATGCGGCTCATTAGGTCCGCCCGCGCGCCGCGGCAAGGCCGGATGCTTGCGCCCGGCGCCGAACCGATTGACAGTGCCGCGCCGTGGAGGAGGAAACCCGCATGCGCCGCATTGTCTTGCCCGCCGCCGCCGCGGCGTTCGTTGCACTTGCCCTGGCACCGCCGGCCGCACGGGCGCAGACCGGCCAGCCGCTCAAGGTCGCCGTGATCGAGGACCAGACCGGGCCGCTCCAGGCCTACGCGAAGCAGCTCATCACCGGCCTGAAGCTCGGGCTGGAATACGCGACGCACGGCACCGACACGGTGGCCGGCCGCAAGCTCGAACTCATCGTCAAGGACAGCCAGACCAAGCCCGATCTCGGCCGCAGCCTGCTCGACGAGGCCTATGGCGACGACGGCGCGGAAATCGCGGTGGGCGGCACCAGTTCGGCCGTGGCGCTCGCCATGCTGCCGGTGGCGCAGGACCAGAAGAAGGTGTTCATCGTCTCCGGCGCGGTCGCCGACAGCATCACCGGCGCGAAATGGAACCGCTACATCTTCCGCGTCGATCGCAACTCCTCCCAGGATGCGATCTCGAATGCGCTGATCGTCGGCCATCCGGGCCTGTCGGTCGGCATGTTGGCGCAGGACTACGCCTTCGGCCGCGACGGCGTGGCGGCGTTCAAGCGCGCGCTGGCGCCGACCGGGGCGAAGGTGGTCGCCGAGGAATATGCCCCGCCGACCACCACCGACTTCACCGCGCCGATGCAGCGGCTGTTCGACGCGCTCGGCAAGGAACAGGGCGAGAAGGTGATCGCGGTGATCTGGGCCGGTGCCGACCCGATGGCCAAGCTCGCCGCGCTCGATCCCGGGCGGCTTGGCATCCGGCTCGGCACCGGCGGCAGCATCCTGCCGGTGCTGAAGGCCTACAACGCCATCCCGAGCCTGGAGGGGATGGAGGGCGCCACCTACTACTATTACGGGATTCCCAAGAACCCGGTGAATGACTGGCTGGTCGCCGAGCACCAGAAGCGGTTCGGCGAGCCGCCCGACTTCTTCACCGCGAACGGCATGTCGGTCGGCACCGCGCTGGTGACGGCCCTGGAAAAGACCGGCGGCAAGACCGATGCGGAAACCCTGATCGCGGCGATGGAAGGCATGGCGTTCGAGACGCCGAAGGGCAAAATGGTGTTCCGCGCCGCCGACCATCAGGCGTTGCAGTCGATGTACGGCTTCCGCCTGCACCTCGACCCCGCCCAGCCCTGGGCGGTGCCGGTGCTGACGCGCGAACTCACCATCGAGGACATGAACATCCCCGTCGAGAACACGCGCTGACCGCATTGGACGCGGTGCTGGAAACCCGCAGCCTGACCGTCCGCTTCGGCGGCCAAGCCGCGGTCGATGGCGTCACCTGCGCGTTCCACCGCGGCACGCTGACCGCGATCGTGGGGCCGAACGGCGCCGGCAAGACGACGTATTTCAACCTGATCTCCGGCCAGTTGCGGGCGACCGCGGGGGACGTGTTCCTCAGCGGGGCGCGCATCACCACCCTCCCCGCCTCCCGCCGCGCCCGCCGCGGGCTGGGCCGGGCGTTCCAGTTGACCAATCTGTTCCCCGATCTTTCGGTGCTGGAGAACGTGCGCCTCGCCGTGCAGGCGCAGGCGGGGATCGGCCTCGACTTCCTCGGCCTCGCGGCGCGCCACACGGCGCTGCACGACCGCGCGATGGCGGTGCTGGAACGGGTCAATCTGGCCTCCCGCGCCGCCGTCCCGGCGGCGGCGCTGAGCCACGGTGACCAGCGCAAGCTGGAAGTCGCCATCCTGCTCGCGATGCAGCCGCGCATCTTCATGTTCGATGAGCCGACGGCGGGCATGAGCGTCGATGAGGTGCCGGTGATCCTGGATCTGATCGAGGCGATCAGGCAGGACCGCGACCGCACGATCCTGCTGGTCGAGCACAAGATGGACGTGGTGCGGCGGCTGGCGGACCGCGTCATCGTGCTGCACCAGGGCCGCCTCGCGGCCGACGGCGCGCCGGAGGATGTCGTTGCCTCCGCCGTGGTGCAGGAGGCGTATCTGGGCGTGCGTGCCGGCGATGTCTGACGATGTGCTGCTGCGGCTGGCCGGCGTTCACACGCATATCGGCCGCTATCACATCCTGCACGGCGTCGATCTGGCGGTGCGCGAAGGGCGGCTGACCATGCTGCTCGGCCGCAACGGCGCCGGCAAGACGACGACGCTGCGCACCGTGATGGGAATGTGGCGCGCCAGCGCCGGCCTTATCGACTTTGCCGGCGCGCCGATCAGCGGCCGCGCGACGCCCGATATCGCGCGCCTCGGCATCGCCTATGTGCCCGAGAGCATGGGCATCTTCGGGCAACTGACGGTGCGGGAGAACCTGCTGCTCGCCGCCGGCCCGGCCGGCCTGCATCCCGGCCGGCTGGATGGCGTGTTCGCGATCTTCCCGGTGTTGCGGGAGAAGCTGCACCAGGCGGCCGGCACGCTGTCGGGCGGGCAGAAGCAGATGGTGGCAATCAGCCGCGCGATCGTGGAGGAACGGCGGTTGATCATCGTCGATGAGCCGACCAAGGGGCTCGCTCCGGCGGTGATCGGCCAGTTGATCGCGGCGTTCCAGGCGCTCAAGCGGCAGCGTACCACCATCCTGATGGTGGAGCAGAACTTCCACATGGCGCAGGCGCTCGGCGACGACGTGGCGGTGATGGATGACGGGCGCGTGGTGCATACCGGCACGATGGCCGACCTCGCCGACGACGACGCGTTGCAGACGCGCCTGCTCGGCCTCAGCCTTGCGAGCCATCAATGAGGCGGCTGCGCCAGGACTGGCCGGCGCTGGCGCTGGCCCCCGCCGTCGCGCTGCTGGCGCTGCCGGTGATGGACCTGCCGACCTGGATCGCGCTCACCGCGGCCGGTGCGGCGATGGGCATGATGCTGTTCCTGATGGCGGCCGGCCTGACGCTGATCTTCGGCCTGATGGACGTGCTGAACTTCGCCCACGGCGCGTTCATCACGCTCGGCGCCTATGTCGCTGCGAGCGTGATGGGCGCGCTCGCGTCCTGGGTGGGCGCCGACGATCTGGCGCGCAACCTCGCCGCCCTGGCGGTCGCCGTGCTCGCCGCCGCGGCGGCGGCCGGCGCGGCGGGGCTGGTGTTCGAGCGCGGCATCATCCGCCGCGTCTACGGCGCGCATCTGCAACAGATCCTGATCACCGTGGGCGGCATGATCGTCGCCGAGCAACTGATCCTGGCGGCGTGGGGCGCGCAGCCGGTGCAGGTGGGCAAGCCGGTCACGCTGCGCGGCAGCTTCGTGCTGGCCGGCGCGGCGGTGGAGAAATACCGGCTGGTGGCGGTGGCGCTCGGCCTGCTGGTGTTCGCGGCCATGCAGCTCACGCTGAACCGCACGCGGATCGGCCTGCTGGTGCGTGCCGGGGTGGAAAACCGCGAGATGGTGGAGGCGCTGGGCTATCGCATCCGCCGCCTGTTCATCGGCGTGTTCGTCGCCGGCACCGCGCTGGCCGGCATCGGCGGCGTCATGTGGGCGGTCTATCAGGAACTGGTGACGGCAGCGGTCGGCGCCGACATGACCATCCTGGTGTTCATCGTGGTCATCATCGGCGGCCTCGGCTCGGTCGGCGGCTGCTTCGCCGGCGCCGTGCTGGTCGGGCTGACCACCAATTACATCGGCTTCCTGGCGCCGAAACTGGCCCTCGGCAGCAACATCGCGCTGATGGTGCTGGTGCTGCTGTGGCGCCCGCGCGGCCTGCTGCCGCTGGCCCGCTGATGCGCGCGCTGCTGCACCGCCACGTGCTGTCCGGCGACCGGCCCGGCCATCCGGCGGTCACGGCGCTGCTGATCCTGCTGCTGCTGGCGCTGCTGGTGGTGCCGTTCGCGGTGCCGGGTACCAAGTCGATGGCGGCGGCCTCGCGCATCGCCATCCTCGCGGTGCTGGCCGGCAGCTACGACATCGCGCTGGGCTATACCGGCATCGTCTCGCTCGCCCACGCCATGTTCTTCGCCATCGGCGCCTACGCGGTGGCGATCCCGCTGGCCGGCGGCTGGGTGGGCTGGGGGGCGATCGGCCTCGGCATGGCCGCGGGCGCGGTGCTGGCCGCCGCGATCGCCGCCGCCATCACGCTGCTCAGCCTGCGGGTGCAGACCATCTTCTTCTCCATGATCACGCTCGCCGTGGCGTCCTTCGCGCAGGTGCTGGCGACGCAGTTGCGCGGCCTGACCGGGGGGGAGGATGGGCTGAGCTTCTCCCTGCCCGCCGCCCTCAGCCCATCGTTCCACCTGCTGCCCGGCCGCGTGCTGGGGGTGCGGGTGGATGGCCGGCTGCTGACCTACTACCTGATCCTGCTGGCGGCGCTGCTGCTGTTCCTGCTGATGCTGCGCATCGTCAACTCGCCGTTCGGCCGCGTGCTGCTGGCGATCCGCGAAAACGCCTTCCGGGCGGAGGCGCTGGGCTTCCGCGTGATCGTCTATCGCACGCTGGCGAGCGCACTCGCCGCCGCCATCGCGGCGCTGGCCGGCGGGCTGATGGCGGTACTGCTGCGCTATAACGGTCCGGACGCGACGCTGTCGTTCTCGGTGATGGTGGATATCCTGCTGATGGTGGTGATCGGCGGCATGGGCACGCTCTACGGCCCGGCGCTTGGGGCAGCGGTGATCGTGCTGGCGGAATACTATCTGCAACCGGCGTTGCAGGGGCTGGCCGATGCGCTCGTCGGCATCCCGGTGCTGCCGGCGCTGTTCAACCCGGACCGCTGGCTGCTGTGGCTCGGCCTGCTGTTCGTCGGCTTCGTCTATTTCCTGCCCGCCGGGATCGTCGGCAGCCTGCGCCGCCGGCGGGGCTAGGCTGCGCCGCCGCGCAGGGCGGCCAACTTGCGCTCGAAATGCGCGCCGGAGGTGATCGGCGGATGCAGCGGGGCGCCGCAGCCCGGCAGCGCCGCGATCTCGGCGTGCCAGTTCGGCTGATGGAAGAACGCGATCGACTGGCGCGGCTGATGCGCCCGCTCCGGCGGCGGGTTGAGCACCCGGTGCAGGGTGGAAACCCAGCGCCCGTTGGTCCATTGCGCCATCAGGTCGCCGATATTGACGATGAAGGCATCCGCCGGCGCGACCACATCGCGCCAAGCGCCATCGCGGTCGCACACCTGCAACCCGCCCGGGTTGTCGCCGGGGTGCAGGATGGTCAGGCTGCCGAAATCGGTGTGTGCCCCGGCGCGCAACTGCCCGGCGGCGGCGGCCACCGGCTGCGGCGGGTAGAACTGCACGGAAAGCCCGGTGATGTGCCGGTCGATGCGCGGCAGGAAATAGTCGGCCGGCAGATCGAGCGCGACTGCGAAGGCGGCCATCAGCGTGCCAGCGAGCCCCTCCATCGCGGCGTAGTAGGCGACCCACGCATCACGGAACCCGGCCGGCCGGTCGGGCCAGCGGGCCGGCGCGAAATACGGCGCCTCCTCGGGCGAGGCGTCGGGCGGCGCGACCGGCGGGCCGATCGAGAAACCCTCCTTCCAGTCCGGCACCGGTGCGGCGCCGGCGGTGAGCGTTTCGGCGAGGTAGGACTGGCGCGGGCCGGTCCAGCCGTGGATGTGCCCCGGCCCGAGCGCGAGAGGCTGCTTCGCCGTCGTCGGCTGGGCGAAGAAGGCGGCCGACACGTCATGCATCCGCCGGATCAGCGCCGCCGGCACGCCGTGGCCGGCGACCACCAGGAAGCCGATGTCCCGGCACGCCGCATCCAGCCGGCGGGCGAAGGCGGCGCGGTCGCTGCCGTGAAAGTCAGCCAGGCACAGCAGGGGCACCCGGTTCATTCAGCGGCATCACGGCGCGGCGCTGCCGGACGGCCGGCCCCGCGTTCGGTCAGATCGCCCCGCCCCGCCAGCAGGCCGGCGACCGAAATATCCTCATCGAGTTCATCCCAATGCAGCCCGGCCCCGCCCCCGCTCATTGCCACCGCCGCGCGCTGTTGCGCGGAGGCATGCAGCAGGCGGGGGAACCACGCCAACGGCACGCCGAGCGTCCGCCCGTCGGCGAGGTCCACCCACATGCTCGCATCGTCAAAGCGCACGGCCGTCGCCGAAATATTCATTCCATGCCTCCGTGAACCTGTCCGAATGCCGCGCTACCGCAAGTTCGATCTGGCTCAGTGCGCGCGGGTCGAAACCCCGGCTGGTTGCAAGGGTGACTGGACGAAGCCAGAACTTCGCCAGCCCTCCGCCCCGCCTGACATGGATATGGGGCGGCTCGCGCGGGTCACCCTCATTACTGAAGAAGAAGAATGTGAAGCCCGTCTCACGCAGGGTCACGGGCATCGCATTCCCCTTTACCGCGGCGTCAGCACCATGACCATCTGGCGGTTTTCCATCCGCGGCATCTGTTCGACCTTGGTGGCGCCGTCCATGTCGGTGCGGATACGTTCCAGCACCCGCACGCCGATGTCCTGATGCGCCATCTCGCGGCCGCGGAAGCGCAGCGTCACCTTGACCTTGTCGCCCTCCTCGATGAACATCTTCATGGCCCTGAGCTTGACCTGATAGTCGTTCTCATCGATATTCGGGCGGACCTTGATCTCCTTGATCTCGATGACTTTCTGCTTCTTCTTGGCTTCGTTCTTCTTCTTCTGCTGTTCGTACTTGAACTTGCCGAAGTCGAGAATCTTGACGACGGGCGGGTCGGCGTTGGGGCTGATTTCCAGCAGATCGAGGCCGACGCCATAGGCGCGGGCAAGCGCCTCGCGCGCGCTCATCACGCCTTGCATCTCGCCGTTATGGTCGATCAGTCGAACTTGCGGGGCACGAATCTCCTCGTTCACGCGGGGCCCGTCGCGGGTCGGCGGGGCGGGCAGGGGTCCTCTGGCTATGGGTCTCTCCTCTGGTGGTTTCGAAAACGGGCGGTTCGCCGCGACTCTTGCGCGAGCCGCGGCGTCGGATCAAGGCTTGGTGCCGCGATCGGGGCGAAGATCGGGTGGCGCGGCCTCTGCCGCAAGGCGGGCGAGCGCATCGGGCAGCGCCAGCACCTCCTGCGCCTCGGCGCCCAGCCGGCGCAGCGCCACCGTCCGCGCCTCTGCCTCCTTGCGGCCGAGCACCAGGATCACGGGGATGTGCGCCAGGCTGTGGGTGCGGATCTTGGCGTTGATCTTCTCCCGCCCGAGATCGAGGATTACGGCCAGCCCGGCCGCCCGCAGCGCCGCCGCCACCTCCTCCGCATAGGCATCGGCGTCCGAGACGATGGTGGCGACCGCCACCTGCACCGGCGCGAGCCACAGCGGGAAGCGGCCGGCATACTGCTCGATCAGAATGCCGAGGAAGCGCTCGAAACTGCCCAGAATCGCGCGGTGCAGCATCACCGGGCGGTGGCGCGCCCCGTCCTCCCCCACATATTCCGCGTCCAGCCGCTCGGGCAGCACGAAATCCACCTGCAGCGTGCCGCACTGCCAGTCCCGCCCGATCGCATCGCGCAGCACGAATTCCAGCTTGGGGCCGTAGAACGCCCCCTCCCCCGGGTTCAGTTCGTACTCGACGTTGGCGGTCGCGCAGGCCTCCCGCAGCGCCGCCTCGGCGCGGTCCCAGGTGGCGTCGTCGCCCGCCCGCACCGCCGGCCGGTCGGAGAATTTCACCCGGAAATCGGTGAACCCGAAATCGCGGTAGATGGAGGCCAGCAGGGCCACGAACCGCACCGTCTCGGGCGCGATCTGCGCTTCCGTGCAGAAGATGTGCGCATCGTCCTGGGTGAACGCGCGCACCCGCATGATGCCGTGCAGCGCGCCCGAGGGTTCGTAGCGATGGCAGGACCCGAACTCCGCCATGCGCAGCGGCAGCTCGCGGTAGCTGCGCACGCCCTGGCGGAAGATCTGCACGTGGCACGGGCAGTTCATCGGCTTGAGCGCGAGGATGCGGTCCTCGTCCTCGACGCGCGCGATGAACATGTGCTCGCGGAACTTCTCCCAGTGGCCGGAGGCTTCCCACAGCGCGCGATCGACCAGTTGCGGGGT
>JAKAZX010000143.1 GCA_021826485.1 Pseudomonadota bacterium
GGGGTCCCCGCAGACACCCGACGTGGCGGCGGAGACGGGAGGAGTCTGGGAAAGCCTCAAGCGCCTGTTTCTCGGCGAGGAGGAGACCGCCGGGTATTACGAGGGCGTCAATCGCGGCCAGAGCCTGCTCAGCGTGCACGTGACAGACGCCGAACAGTCGGACCGGGCGGCGGCGATCCTGGAGCGGCATGACCCGATCGACCTCGACGCCCAGGAAGCCGGCTGGCGGCAGGCCGGTTGGAGCGGGGGCATGACCGGCACAGGCGGCACTGGCCCCGTCGATGTGGCGCCCGTCGGCACCGGGTATGCGGATGTTCCGGCCAAGCCCCCTGCGCGCACCGCCGCAACCTATGAGCCGGCGCTCGCCGGCCGGGCGGCGGAGCCGACCTCGGCGACCGGCCGGGAGGAGGTGATCCCGGTCGTCGAGGAAAGCGTCGCCATCGGCAAGCGCGCGGTCGCCGGGGGGCGGGTGCGGGTGCATGTCCAGGTCGTCGAAAACCCGGTCACCCAGGACGTGCAGTTGCGTGAGGAGCGCGTTCAGGTCGAGCGGCGCAGGGTGGACCGGCCGGTCGAGGGCGGTGATCCGGCGTTCCAGGAACGCACGGTCGAAATGACGGAGACGCGTGAAGAGGCGGTGGTCGGCAAGACCGCCCGCGTCACCGAGGAGGTGGTGGTCCGCAAGGACGCCGGCGAGCGGACCGAGCGGGTGCAGGAGACGGTGCGGCGGACCGAGGTGAAAGTGGACAAGGACGATGCGCTGGCGGCCAGCCTGCCGGCCGCATCGCGGACACCCTGACCGGACGGGGCCGGCCGCACGGCCGGCCCCGTGCCCGCCTTGCCGTCAGCCCGGCGTCTGCGGCCCGCTCGCGCCCGGTGCCAGAACGGGAACGGTCACCGTGACGGGCGGCGAGTTGGCGAAGTGCAGGGTCAGCGGGAAGCTGCCGCCCCGCGCCAGTTGCTGCTTCAGACCCGTCAGCATGATGTGCAGGCCGCCGGGCTTCAGCGTCACCGTCATTCCCGCCGGAAGGTCCAGGCCCTCCACCATCCGCATCCGCGCGATGCCGTGGTCCTGGAAGCTCTCATGCAGCATCGCCATGCCGGCAACCGGGGTGGCGACCCCGATCAGCCGGTCAGCGGTGCCGCCGGCCCGCAGGGAGAGGTAGACTGCCGTGCTCCGCCCGGCGCCGGCCGGCGCCCGTGCCCAGGGCTGCGCGACCTGAACCTGCGGCGCCTGGGCGGCGGCCGCAGCAGGCAGCAGCGCCGCAGCCGCCAGCAGGACGGTGCGCCGCCCGATCATGACGCGGCGCCGCCCAGATGCCGGGCGATATCGTTCGCCATCGCCTTGGCCGGCTCGTCGGCCGCGATCGGCGCGATGAAATGGCCGTCCGGTCCCATCAGATAGATGATGGAGCTGTGATCCACGGTGTAGTCGCCCTTGCCGTCATCGGCGTGGCGGGCGACGTAGACGCGGTATTCCGCCGCCACCTTGTCGATCGCCGGCTGCGCGCCGGTCAGCGCCAGGATGCGCGGGCTGAACGCGGCGGCATACTGGCCGACCACCTTCGGCGTGTCGCGCGCCGGATCGACGGTGATGAACACCGGCTGGACATGCGCCGCCTGCGGACCCAGCCGGTCGAGCGCGCCGGCGATCGCGGTCAGCGTGGTGGGGCAGACATCCGGGCAAAAGGTGTAGCCGAAATAGACCAGCAGATAGCGGCCGCGCAGATCGCGATCGGTCACCGTATGGCCCGCCGGATCGACCAGCGCGAACGGCCCGCCGATGCCGCCGAGTTGCGCCGCCTGATCCTGCTGAAGCCAGAGCCATCCGCCCGCCCCGACCAGCAGCACCAGCACGAACACGGATGCGGCCAGCAGGCGGACCCGCCAGCGCGGCGTCATCGCCCTCTCCTGCACGGGAATGGTGGAGCCAAGGGGAGTCGAACCCCTGACCTCCTGAATGCCATTCAGGCGCTCTCCCAACTGAGCTATGGCCCCGCGCGCGGCGCATATAGGCCGCCGGCGGCAGGGCGATCAAGGGGGCGGCGTCAGGCGGCGAGCCGCAGGTCCGGATGCACCTGGAAGGCGGCCTCGGTCTTGGCCCGCAATTCCTCCACCGTGACGCCCGGCGCCTTGTCCACCAGCACCAGCCCCTGCGGCGTCACGTCGAACACGCCCAGATCGGTGACCACCAGATTGACCACGCGCGTGCCGGTCAGCGGCAGCGTGCAGGTCTTGAGCAGCTTCGGCTTGCCGCCGGCGGTGTGTTCCATCAGCACCACCACGCGCGGCACGCCGGCCACCAGGTCCATGGCGCCGCCCATGCCCTTCACCATCTTGCCCGGAATCATCCAGTTGGCGAGGTCACCCTGTTCGGAGACCTGCAGGGCGCCGAGGATCGAGATGTCGATATGGCCGCCGCGCACCATGGCGAAGCTGGCGGCGCTGTCGAAGAAGCTGGTGGTGGGCAGTTCCGTCACCGTCTGCTTGCCGGCATTGATCAGGTCCGCATCCTCCTCCCCCTCGAACGGGAAGGGTCCCATGCCCATCATGCCGTTCTCGCTGTGAAGCTGGATCGACATGCCGTCGGGGATGTGGTTGGCGACCAGCGTCGGAATGCCGATGCCGAGATTGACGTAGAACCCGTCCTGCAACTCGCGGGCGGCGCGGGCCGCCATTTCGTCCCTGCTCCAGGCCATCTGCCGCTCTCCCTCCGTTCAGGCGCGCTTGCGCACAGTGCGCTGTTCGATCTGCTTGTGGACGTCGACCAGCGCGGTCAGCCGCTTGACGAAAATGCCCGGCGTCTGGATGTGGTCGGGGTCGATCTCGCCGGGCTCGACCAGCATCTCCACCTCGGCGACCGTCACCCTGGCCGCCGTCGCCATGATCGGGTTGAAGTTCCGCGCGGTCTTCCGATAGACCAGATTGCCTTCGGTATCGCCCTTCCAGGCATGCACGATCGCCAGATCGGCGCGCAGCCCGCGCTCCATCAGATAGGGCACGCCGTCGAATTCGCGAACCTCCTTGCCCTCGGCGATCAGCGTGCCGACGCCGGTGCGGGTGAAGAAGGCGGGAATGCCGGCGCCGCCGGCGCGGATGCGTTCGGCCAGCGTGCCCTGCGGGTTGAACTCGATCTCCAGCTCGCCCGCCAGGTACTGCCGGGCGAAGGTCTGGTTCTCCCCGACATAGGAGCTGATCATCTTGCGGATCTGCCGCGTCTCCAGCAGCAGCCCCAGGCCGGCGCCGTCGATGCCGGCATTGTTGGAGACGACCGTCAGGTCGCGCACGCCGGACTCGCGGATCGCCTCGATCAGCGTGGTCGGCACGCCGCACAGGCCGAAGCCGCCGGACATGATCAGCATGCCGTCGCGCAGCACCCCAGCGAGCGCCGTGCGCGCGTCCGGATAGACCTTGTTGACTGCCACCGCCCGCTCCTCCGCCGCCTGCTGTGGCGCAGGCTGCCATCGCGGCGGGCACGATGCAACGTGCCCGCGCTCAGCCGCCGCGGCGGCGGACCGGGCGCAACTCCGCCTTCAGCGCATCAAGCTCGCCGTGGCCGGTCGGCGCCGCCGACAGCCCGGGCGCGATCGGCGGCGGTGCCCGCGTGCCGTGCGTGGCGGCATAGGCACGGGTGAATTCGGCGCCGAACAGGAAGATCTGGCTGGAATAGTAGATCCACAGCAGCACGACCGCGAGCGTGCTGGCCGCGCCGAAGCTGGACGCGGTGGCGGAATGGCCGAGATAGAGACTTATCAGGTATTTGCCGATTTCAAACAGGACCGTGGTGGCGAACGCGCCGACCGCCACGTCCCCCCAGGCGATATCGGTGTCCGGGAGCGCCTTGTAGATCGCGCCGAACAGCACCGTGACCAGGATCAGCGAAATCGCCAGGCTCAGCGCGCGCATCAGGATGTGCCAGCCGGGCAGCACGCCGGCGAACCACGCGTCCAGGGCCGACAGGGCGGTGCTGATCACCAGCGACACCACCAGCAGGAAGCCCAGTGCCATGATCAGGCCGAGGCTCATCAGCCGCACCTTCACCAGATGCGACACCGCGCCGCTGCGGGGCTGGGCCTGCCACACCGCGTTCAGCGCCGCCTGCATCTCGGTGAACACGCCGCTGGCGGTGATCAGCAGCGTGACGATGCCGATGCCGGTCGCCACATAGCCGTGCTTCGGATTGGCGGCGCCGGCGATCATCCCCTGGATGGCCTCGGCGCCCTGTTGGCCCATCATGCCGCCGATCTCGTGCACGATCGCGCCGCGTGCCGCGTCCTGGCCGAACACCAGCCCGGCGATGGCGATCACGATCACCAGCACCGGCGCCAGCGAGAACACGGTATAGTACGCGATGGCGGCGCCGCGGCTCAGCGAATCATGGGCCATGTATCCGCCGGCGGCGGATTTCAGCAGATGCCAGACCTTGCCGAACATGCGGCCGCAACGCGGCCCCGCAGAGGGTGGTTGCGCGCCCTCAGTTGCCGCGGGCGCGGGCGATTTCCGCCCGCACCTCGGCGGCGAGCCCGGGATTCGCGCGGCGGATCTGCGCCGCCCGCAATGCCGCCGCCGGGCCGGGGATCGGCGCCATCTCCCACCGCTCCAGGAACAGCAGGTCGGCCACCAGTGCCTCGCTGTGGGTGTCGGCGACCGCGCGGCGCACCGCGTCAGTCTGTGCCCTGGCGAAATCGGGGAGCAGCAGCGGATCGGACATGCGGACTTCCTCGTGATCGGGCCGGCGTCGTCGCGCAGGACGGCGCTGCGGCGGCGACGTTCTATCGCGGCCCACGTGTCCTGAATACGACGCCTGCATGACTTGATGATGACGTCACGCAGTCGTTAATCACCCCTGAATGTTCAACTGTAAAATGCCAGTCAGCGTGGAACATCTGCGCCCTTGCAGCCAGTTCATTTCGCAGCCGCCGGCCGGGCGCAACCATGCGGCCCGCCGCCGCCGCGCCGCTTGACAGGTCCGCCCTGCCGCGGCGCAAAGTTGTCGCGGGGGAAAAGTTTCGATGCGCGCCGACGAATTCATCCGCTACGACGCGACCGGGCTCGCCGAACTGGTGGCGCGGCGGGAGGTGACGGCGGCGGAACTGCTCGCCATGGCGCTGGACCGCGCCGCGGCAGTCGAACCGCACCTGAACGCGATCGCCGTCCGCATGGACGCGATCGGCCAGTCGCGAGCGCAGGAGGCGCTGGCCGGTCCGTTCGCGGGGGTGCCGTTCCTGCTCAAGGACATCTTCCAGGACTATGCCGGCCAGCCGGCCACTGCGGCCTGCCGCCCGCTGCTCGGTGTCGCCGCCACGGCGCACAGCACCTACACGCGCCGCGCGCTCGCGGCCGGGCTGGTGATCTTCGGCAAGACGACGACGCCCGAACTGGCCCTGCTGGCGATCACCGAGCCGACGCTGCGCCCGCCGACGCGCAACCCCTGGGCGCCGGAGCGCACGCCCGGCGGCTCCTCCGGCGGCGCTGCGGCGGCGGTGGCGGCGGGGATCGTGCCGATGGCCGGCGCCTCCGACGGCGGCGGCTCGATCCGCATTCCCGCCGGCTATTGCGGCCTGTTCGGCCTCAAGCCCAGCCGCGGCCGCATCCCGGTCGGCCCGATGCGCGGCGAGACCTGGGAGGGTGCGGTGACCGAGGGCGTGCTGAGCCGCAGCGTGCGCGACACCGCCCGCGCGCTCGACGCGCTCGCCGGCGCCGAACCCGGCGACCCGTTCGCGATCGCCCCGCCCGAGCGCCCCTTTGCCGAGGAACTGGAACGGCCGCCGGGACGGCTGCGCATCGGCTTCTCCACCGCCTCGCCGATCGGCGGGGCGGTGCATCCCGAGGCGGCCGCCGCGGTCGAACAGGCGGCGGCGCTGCTGGCCGATCTCGGCCACGCGGTCGAGCCGGCCGCGCCGGCGATCGACGGCGCGGCGGTCGCGCGCTGCTATCTCACGCTCTATCTCGGCCAGGTCGCCGCCGACATCGCCGCGATCCGCGCCCGCACAGGCTGCGGGGCGACGGCGTTCGAGCTGGAGACACGGCTGATGGCGAAGCTCGGCCGCGCGCTCGGCGCCGGGGCCTATGTCGCGGCGCGGCGCGACTGGAACGGGCTGGCCCGCACGCTCGCCGACTTCCATGCGACGCATGATTTGTGGCTGCTGCCTACCACGGCCGGCCCGCCGCCGCGGATCGGCGAACTCGCGCTCCGGCCGGCACGGCGGGCGGCGCTGCTGCTCGCCGAGCGGCTGCCGGTCGGCCGGGCGATGCTGCGCGCCGGCGTGATCGAGACGATCGCGCATGACGCATTGCAGCAGGTGCCATTCACCCAGCTCGCCAACCTCGCCTCGGTGCCGGCGATGTCGGTGCCGCTGCACTGGGCGCCGCCGGCGCCCGGCGCGCCCGCGCTGCCGTTCGGCGTGCAGTTCGTCGCGCCGTTCGGCGCGGAAGGATTGCTGATCCGTCTCGCCGCCCAGTTGGAGCAGGCGGCACCCTGGGCGGACCGGCGGCCGGCGTTCCCGCCGCCGCCGGCCACGCCCGCCGGTCAGTAGCGATAGAGGTCGTGCTTGAACGGGCCGCTCGGGGTCACCCCGATGTAATCGGCCTGCTTCGCCGTCAGCCGGGTCAGCTTGGCGCCGACCTTCGCCAGGTGCAGCGCCGCCACCTTCTCGTCCAGCGCCTTCGGCAGCGTGTAGACTTGGCGCTCGTAGCGGCCCGCCGGCGCGGTCCACAGCTCGATCTGCGCCAGCACCTGGTTGGTGAAGCTGGCGCTCATCACGAAGCTCGGATGGCCGGTCGCGTTGCCGAGATTCACCAGCCGCCCCTCCGACAGCACGATCAGCCGCTTGCCGTCGGGGAACACCACCTCGTCCACCTGCGGCTTGACGTTTTCCCAGCGCAGGTTGCGCAGCGCGTCGATCTGGATCTCCGAGTCGAAATGGCCGATGTTGCAGACGATGGCGCGGTTCTTCATGCGCCGCATGTGGTCGATCGTGATCACGTCCACATTGCCCGTGGCGGTGACGAAGATGTCGCCGGCCGGCGCGGCATCCTCCATCGTCGTCACCTCATAGCCCTCCATCGCCGCCTGCAGCGCGCAGATCGGATCGACCTCGGTCACCATGACGCGGCAGCCGGCGTTGCGCAGACTGGCGGCCGAGCCCTTGCCGACATCGCCGAAGCCGTTCACCACCGCGACCTTGCCGGCCATCATCACGTCGGTGCCGCGGCGGATCGCGTCCACCAGGCTTTCGCGGCACCCGTACAGATTGTCGAACTTGCTCTTGGTCACGCTGTCGTTGACGTTGATCGCGGGCACCCGCAGCGTGCCGGCCTTGGCCATTTCGCGCAGCCGGTGCACGCCGGTCGTGGTCTCCTCGGAAATGCCGCGCACGGCGTCCAGCATGGCCGGATGCTTGTCGTGCAGCAGCAGCGTCAGGTCACCGCCATCATCGAGGATCATGTTCGGCGTCCAGCCGTCCGGGCCGCGCACCGTCTGCTCGATGCACCACCAGAACTCCTCCTCGTTCATCCCCTTCCAGGCGAACACCGGGGTGCCGGCGGCGGCGATCGCCGCGGCAGCATGGTCCTGGGTGGAGAAGATGTTGCAGGAGGACCAGCGGACGGTGGCGCCGAGCGCCTCCAGCGTGCGGATCAGCACCGCGGTCTGGATGGTCATGTGCAGGCAGCCGGCGATGCGGGCGCCGCGCAGCGGCTTGGCGGCGCCGTATTCGGCGCGCAGCGCCATCAGGCCCGGCATCTCGTCCTCGGCCATCGCGATTTCCTTGCGGCCCCATTCGGCCAGCGCGATGTCCTTGACCTTGTAGTCGGCGGCGGCATCCGGCATGTCAGGCTCCTGTGCGTTCGGGCCGGGTATATAAGGACATCCTTATGTCCGCAATCATCTCCGCGCTTGCCGGCGGCGCGGCGGCCTCCTAACCCTCCCCGGGGCGCCGCAAGGCGCATCGGCACAGGGAAGACCGGAATGGACGCAGCCGAGGCACATGCCGCGCAACGCGCCTATTGGGGCGGCCAGGGCGGCGCCCACTGGGCGGCGCAGCAGCGGCATTCTGACATCATGCTGGCGCCGGTCGCCGATGCCGCGATTGCCCGCGCCGCCCCCGCGCCCGGGGAGCATGTGCTGGACATCGGCTGCGGCTGCGGCGCCACCACGCTGGCGCAGGCCGCGCGGGTGGGGGCGGGCCACGTCACCGGGATCGACATTTCCGCACCCATGCTGGCGGTGGCGGCGGGGCGCAGCGCCGGGATCGCCAACATCACCTGGCTGCACGCCGACGCGGCCACGCACGATTTCGCCGGGGCGCGGTTCGATCTGCTGTTCTCCCGCTTCGGTGTGATGTTCTTTGGCGATCCGGTGGCCGCCTTCGCCAATCTGCGCCGGTCGGCACGGCCGGGGGCGCGGATCGTGTTCGCGTGCTGGCGCCCGCTCGATCAGAATCCGTGGATGCTGACCGCGCTGCGCGCGGCCCAGGACATCGTGCCGCCGCTGCCGCGGCCGGGGCCGGAGGATCCCGGCCCGTATTCCTTCGCCGACCCCGCCCGCGTCACGCGCATCCTGACCTCCTCCGGCTGGCAGGCGCCGCAGATGACGCCGCTCGATCTCACGATGGATGTCGCCGCCGGCGGCGGGCTGGAGCAGGCGGTCGCCCACGCGCTGCAGATCGGCCCCACCGCCCGGCTGCTGGCGGACCAGCCTGCGGAGACGGTGGAGCGGGTGCGCGGCGCGATCCGCAGCGCGCTCGCGCCGCATGCCGACCCGCACGGCCACGTGATGCTGGCGGGGCAGGCTTGGCTGGTGGAAAGCCGGGCCTAGACAGGCCGGCCGCCCGCATCATCCGGCCCGCCGGGCAGCGATCCCGGCGGGTTGCGCCGGCGCCAGTGTAACCGTTGCGGTAGCAAGCATTCCGCCGATCGGCCGGAACAATACCGACACACGACCGAATTACCTTCACCTTAAAACCTGGCCGCCGCCCAGATTCGGGGTTCCATCGCGGGAACGTGAGCCGCTACGAACGGCCGCGGATCATTCACGTATCTGTGAATCACGCGACCGAGAGCGGAGATGAACCTATGAGTGGATCTGGAAACTTGAATCTCGCCAATTACACGACGGTTTGGGATCATAATTTCTCCTCCCAACCGAACCTGAACGGGTTCAATACCGTCTGGGGCGACGTGCAGGTCCAGAACGGCGCCGCCGTCATCACCTCCACCGCCGCCAGC
>JAKAZX010000144.1 GCA_021826485.1 Pseudomonadota bacterium
CACCGGCAGCAGCACGGCCAGCGCCGGCGGCAGCAGGAACAGGATGTTGCCCATCCGCTCCCACGAGGCGCGATGGAACCAGGATGCCAGCGCCATCACCAGCGCGAGTTTCATGAACTCGCTCGGCTGCCATTGCATGCCGCCGATCTCGATCCAGCGTTGCGCGCCCTTGCCGACATGTCCCATGCCGGCGACCAGCACCAGCAGCGCGATGCCGAGCGCGTAGGCCGGCCAGGACAGCCGCGCGATGAAGCGGATGTCCACCATCGCGATGCTGAGCATCAGCGTCAGCCCGAAGGCGAAGCGCAGCACGTGGCGCGACGCATACGGCTCGGCGCCGCCGCCGGCGGAATACAGCGCGACATAGCCGACCGCGGCGAGCGCGCACAGCAGCAGCACGAATCCCCAGCTTATCTGCCAGACCTTCGCGGTCAGGCCGAACGACGTCTCCCGGATCAGGCGGCGTTCCAGGACGCTCACGCCGCACTCCCGCCGGACAGGCGCGGCGGCGTCACGTCCTGCGGCGCCGCCGGATCGCGGTTCAGCACATCCACCATGATGTCGCGCACGATCGGCGCCGCCATCGCCGCGCCGGCATTGCCGTGCTCCACCACCACCGCCACCGCGTAGCGCGGCGCGTCATAGGGGGCGAACGCGACGAACAGCGCGTGCGGCCGGAACTCCCACGGCAGGTTCTCGGACTTGAAGCCGTGCTCGCGCTGTTCGCGCGACACCCGCCGCACCTGGGAGGAGCCGGTCTTGCCCGCCATCTGGATGGCGGGGAACGGCAGCTTGGCGATCGGCGCGGTGCCGTCGCGTTCGTTCACCACCGCCCACATGCCCTCGCGCACCGCATGCAGCTCGCGCTCCGGCAGGCCGAGCGGCGGCCAGTCGGCGGCCTCGCTGCCCGGCCGCACCACGCCGCCGGCGGCGCGCGTCAGGTGCGGCTGCACCGCCCGGCCGGTGGCGATGCGCGCCACCATGGTCGCGAGCGACAGCGGCGTGAGTTGCAGGAATCCCTGGCCGATGCCGTGCACCACGGTATCGCCCAGGTTCCACGGCTTGCCCTGCGCGATGCGCCATTCGCGGGTCGGCACCAGCCCCTTGCGCGCGCCCGGCAGTTCGATCGCCAGCGGCACGCCAAGGCCGAACCGGTTGGCCATCGCCGCGATGTGGTCGATGCCGGTGCGCCGCGCCACTTCGTAGAAGAACACGTCGCAGGAATTCTTCAGCCCGCCGCGCAGGTCGAGCGTGCCGTGGCCGCCCTTGCGCCAGCAATGGAAGCGCGTGTCGCCGAGATCGAGATAGCCCGGACAGTTGATCCGGTCGGTCGGCGCGATCGCCTTCGCCTCCAGCCCGGCCAGCGCCACCACCATCTTGAACGTGGAGCCGGGCGCGTACAGGCCTGCCGCCGCCTTGTTGATCAGCGGCGCGCGGCGGTTGTTGGTCCACTCCACCCACTGCGCCTGCGACACGCCGGAATCGAACAGGCTCGGGTCGAAGGACGGGTTGGTCGCCATCGCCAGCACTTCGCCGTTGCGTGCGTCCAGCACCACGGCGGAGGCGCTTTCGTCGCCGAGATGGCCGATCACCTGCTGTTGCAACGTGGCATCGATGGTCAGCGTGATGTCCTGGCCCGGCACGCCTTCCTGACGCACCAGTTCGCGGATCGCGCGGCCGACCGCGTTCACCTCCATCTGCACCGCCCCGGCGCGGCCGCGCAGCGCCAGGTCGTGATATTTCTCCAGCCCGGCGCGGCCGATGCGGATGCCGGGCAGCGCCAGCATCGGGTCCTCGCCCATATCGGCCTCGTTCGGCGGCGCGACATAGCCCACGACATGCGCGAGATCGGGGCCGAGCGGATATTGCCGCGTGGTGCCCAGGTCGATGACGATGCCGGGCAGATCGGGTGCGTTCACCTCGATCCGCGCCATGTCCTCCCAGTCCAGGAATTCGCGCACGGTGACGGGGATGAAGCGGCGGTGGCGGCGCACGTCGCGCTCGATGCGGGCGCGCTCGTGGTCGGCCAGCGGCACCAGCCGGGCGAAGGCGTCCAGCGTCGCATCGACATCGTCGGTCTGCTCGGCGACCAGCAGGGCGCGCCAGTTCTGCCGGTTGTTGGCGACCGGCAGGCCGGTGCGGTCCAGCAGCCGGCCGCGCGGCGGCGCGATCAGGCGGGCGCTGATGCGGTTGGTGTCGGCGAGCGTCGCGTAGCGCCCGCCCTCCACCACCTGCACCTGATACAGCCGGGCGGCGAGCACGCCGAAGGCGGCGAGCTGCGCGCCGCCGATCAGCAGCGCGCGGCGGGTGAACACGCCGGTGCGGCGGGTTTCCCGCCTCATGCCCGCTCCGGCGCCGCCAGCGACTGGTGGGCGCGGGTCAGCAGGGTCGCCAGCGCCGGATACAGTCCGATCGCCACCAGCGCCTGGAACACCGCCGGGGCCGGCGGCAGCAGCCGCAGCGTCAGCCCCGAGGTCAGCGCCCATTGCAGCATGGCCACGCCGATCGCGAGGCCGGTGAACGCCAGCCAGACCAGCAGGAAGCCCTGGCGCACCAGCAGCCGCCGCCAGCGCAGCGCGAAGCCGTGCGCCAGCAGCAACGACAGCACGCCCACGCCGGGCGGCGCGTAGCCGAGCAGATCGGCGAGCAGCCCGATCAGGAACACCACCGCGGGCGGCATCGCGGCCGGGCGGAACAGCGACCAGAAATACACCGCGGCCAGCGCGACTGCGGCCTGCGCCTCCGCCTGGCCGGGCAGGCCGAGCGGTGCGGCGGTCGCCAGCAGCAGCAGCGCCGTGGTGCTGGCGGGAAACGCCCAGCGCGCCGCCATGTCGAGCCGGCGGCCCAGACTTTCGCGCGGGCGGATGCCGGGCAGCCGGTCCATCAGTGCCGCCGGTCCGCCGCCTGCAACCGTGCCGGCTGCCCCTCGGGCGGGGCGATGCCGTGCAGCCCGTAATCGAAGATGCGCACGATCTCCAGCCGGTTCAGCCGCGCGGCGGGCACGATCTCCACCACGTTGCCGCCGGCGACATGCACCGTGCCGACCGGCAGGCCGGCGGGGAAGGCGTTCGCCTCCGCGCTGGTCACCACCCGCTCGCCCTCGGCCGGCATCTGGCCTTCCGGCCAGTACATCAGCCGCGGCCGCGGGCCGTCGGTGCCGGCGACGATGGCGTGGGCGCGGCTGCTTTCCAGGATCACCGGGATGCGGCTGTTCATGTCGGTGATCAGCAGCACCCGCGCGCTGCGTGCGCCCAGTTCGGTCACCCGCCCGACCAGCCCGCGGTCGTCCAGCGCCACCTGCCCCTTGGCGATGCGCGTCCCCGGCCCGGTCGAGAGCAGCACCGCGCGGGCATACACGCCGCCCGCATCGGCGACCACGCGGGCGGTGACGTAGCTGGCCGGCGGATCGGGGATCCAGTGCAGGTTCGCCTTCAGCGAGGCGTTTTCGGCATCCAGCGCCAGCGCCACCGTCTGCCATTGCCGCAGCCGCTCGTTCTCCGCGCGCAGCCGCGCATTCTCCTCATGCAGGGTGAACAATTCGCCGATCCCGTCGGCCGCCGCCCGGACCGCGCCCAGCGGCTCGGCCAGCACGCCGAACAGTGGCGCCAGCGCATCGGCCAGCGCCATCCGGGCGCGTTCCGCCAGCACCGTGTCGGCCTTGCCCAGCAGCATCAGCACGAAGGCCGCGGCGATCAGGACCGGCAGCGTCAGCTTCGCCAGCGCCTGGCGGACCGGGATCGAAAGCCGGATCACGGCGGCAGCCACCCTGTTGTTGCGCGCCCGTCAGTCTGCACGATCACGCCGGCCGGGCGCCACGGCTAATACATCGTGGTGAGGACGTTCCCCAGCCGCTTCATCTCCTCCAGCGCCCGCCCGGTGCCGAGGGCGACGCATTGCAGCGCGTCCTCCGCCACCGCCACGGGCAGGCCGGTGGCGTCGCGCAGCACCTGGTCCAGCCGGTGCAGCAGCGCGCCGCCGCCGGTCAGCACGATGCCCTTGTCCACGATGTCGGCGGCCAGTTCCGGCGGCGTATTCTCCAGTGCCACCTTCACCGCCTCGACGATCTGGCCCACCGGCTCGGCCAGGCTGTCGGCGATCTGCCGCTGGCTGACGATGACCTCCCGCGGCACGCCGTTCATCAGGTCGCGGCCCTTCACCTCGCGCGTCGGCCCGTCATCGCCGTCGTAGGGCTGGGAGGCGGCGCCGATCTCCATCTTGATCCGCTCGGCGGAGCTTTCGCCGATCAGCAGGTTATGGTTGCGGCGGATGTAGCTGATGATCGCCTCGTCCATCTTGTCGCCGCCGACGCGCACGCTGCGCGAATAGACGATGCCGCCGAGCGAGATCACCGCAACCTCCGTGGTGCCGCCGCCGACATCCACGATCATGCTGCCCGACGGCTCGGTCACCGGCAGCCCGGCGCCGATCGCCGCCGCCATCGGCTCCTCGATCAGGCGCACCTTGCGTGCACCCGCACTTTCCGCGCTTTCCTGAATCGCCCGCCGCTCGACCGCAGTGGAGCCGGAGGGGACGCAGACGATGATCATCGGGCTGGCGAAGGCGCGGCGGTTGTGCACCTTGCGGATGAAATGCTTGATCATTTCCTCCGCCACTTCGAAATCCGCGATCACGCCGTCGCGCAGCGGCCGGATGGCGGAGATGTTGCCGGGCGTGCGGCCCAGCATCAGTTTCGCCTCCTCACCCACCGCCAGCACCTGCTTCTTGCCGCGCACATCGGCGATCGCGACCACGCTCGGCTCGTCCAACACGATGCCGCGGCCCTTGACGTAGACCAGCGTGTTCGCGGTGCCGAGGTCGATCGCCATGTCCGCGGACATGAAGCCGAGCAGCCGTGCGAACATGTGCCGGGAACCCTTTTGGCAGCGAAGCGGAGGAGGCGGCAGGGCTTAACCGCTCCCCCCGCCGATCTCAAGGGTTCGCGAGCCGGCCGGTGACGGTGGCCGGCGGAGTGTGCCTCGTTGCGGCGGTGACTTTTGCCGCCCCGGCGCGTTGCAGGGCTGTTAATGACCACAGGGAGTGATGGCGATGCGACGCAGCCTTGCAACGGCCGTGATGCTGGGCGCCCTGGCGCTCGGGCTTGCCGCCTGCGGGGACGATCCGCTGTCCCGCGGGCTGACCGGGGGCGCCCTGGGCGCCGGCGCGGGCGCCGGCGTCGGCGCGCTGACCGGCGCGGGGGCCGGCACCGGCGCGCTGATCGGCGGCGGCGTCGGGGCGGCGGGCGGCGCGCTGACGGCGCCGTAGCGCCGGCCGGGCGGCGCGGCGGCGGCCGGCAACCCGGTACGCGCCGCCGCGTTCTCCGCCGGCATCGGCAATCCAGGGGAGCATCAGATGGCCAGCATAAGCGATCGCGTCAGTGACACCGGCGCGGATGCGCGCGAACAGATCCGCCAGTTGCGCGACCAGGTGGACGGCCTGATGCGCGAGCGCGCGGGACCGGCGCTGTCCGGTGCCGCCAGTCGGGCGCAGGACGCGGCCCGCCACGCCCGCGACGTGGCCAGCGAGCAGACCGAGGCGCTGTCCAGCCGGGTGAGGGAAATGCCGATCGCCGCCGTGCTGATCGCCGCCGCCGCGGGCTATCTCATTGGCCGCCTGACACGCTGACCGATGCGCACATTCCGCCTCGCGCGGGTCGCCGCGCAGGCCGAACTGCTGCGCCTGCGCCGCCTCGCCCGCCGCCAGGCGGTGCGGGCGGCGCTCGGCGCGGTGGCCCTGGTGTTCCTCCTGGCCTGCCTCGTGGCGCTGCACGTGGCCGGGTTCCTCGCCCTCGTGCATGTCCGCATCGCGCCGATCTACGCGGCGCTGATCGTGGCCGGGGTCGATCTGGCGATCGGGCTGGTGCTGGCCCTGCTGGCCGCCCGCGACACCCCCGACCGGGTGGAGCAGGAGGCATTGCAGGTCCGCCAGGCCGCCCAGGCGCAGATGGCGGAGGCGGCGGCGGTGACGGCGCTGGTCGGCCCACTGCTGCGCTCGCTCGGCCTGCGCAAGGTCTACGCAGTGGCGCTGGCGGCGCTGACCGCGCGCTACCTGGGCGGGGCGCGCCACTGAGGCTATAGGGGCGGGGCACAGGGAGTGGACGCCGCCGCATGACCGACGCCAGCGTGATTGCCGCCCGGGACGGCCGGATCGGCCGCTTGCTGCTGAACCGGCCGCGGGCGCTCAATGCGCTCGACCTCGACATGATCCGCGCGTTGCGCGCCGCACTTGCGGACTGGCGCGACCATCCGGCGGTGCATGCCGTGGTGATCGACAGCGCGTCGGACCGCGCGTTCTGTGCCGGCGGCGACATCCGCGCCATCCGCAGCCACGCCCTGGCCGGCGAGGCCGCCGGGATCGAGCGGTTCTTCGCCGAGGAATACGCCCTGAACGCCGAGATCGCGGCCTTCCCGCAACCCTATGTTGCGCTGATCGACGGCATCTGCATGGGCGGCGGCATCGGGGTTTCGGTGCACGGCGCGGTGCGGGTGGCGACCGAGCACGCGCAGTTCGCGATGCCCGAGACCGCGATCGGCATGTTTCCCGATATCGGCGCCACCTTCGTCCTGCCACGCCTGCCCGGCGCGCTCGGCCTGTTTCTCGGCCTGACCGGACATCGCCTTGCGGGGGCGGATGCGGTGCATGCGGGGCTGGCCACGCATTTCGTGCCGCGCGAGCGCCTGCTCGCGCTGCGCGCCGCGCTGGTGGCCGACGGGCCGGGCGTGGTGGCGGCCCACGCGGCGCCGCTGCCGGGCTTCTCGCTCGCCCCCCACCGGGCGGCCATCGACCGCTGCTTCTCCGCCGGCTCGGTTTCCGAGATCTGCGCACGGCTGGCCGCCGAGGACAGTGAATTTGCCCGCGCCATGCTGGCGACCCTCGGCAGCATGTCGCCGGCCGCGCTGTGCTGGTCGTTCGCCGCCATCCGCCGCGGTGCCGGCCTGTCGCTGGGCGACGCGCTGGCCGCCGAGCTGCGGCTGACCCGCCATGTCACCCGCCATCCCGACTTCGCCGAGGGGGTGCGGGCGATGGTGGTGGACAAGGACCGCCAGCCGCGCTGGACTCCCGCGACGCTGGATCAGGTCGATCCCGCCGCGATCGCGGAGATGCTGCGATGATGCTGGCCTTCGTCGGCACACTGAACCGTCCCGCCCCGTATTTCGCCGCCGCGCGCGGCCCCGGCCTCGGCGTGTTCGCCTTCGATCCCGCGACCGGCGCGCTGCGCCTGCTGCATGAGACCGGCGGGGTGGAGAACCCGAGCTACCTGACGCCCGATCCCGCCGGGCGGACGCTGTATGCGACCAGCGAGGTGTTCGGCTGGCACGAAGGGGTGGCGACCGCTTGGCGGATCGACCCGGCGACCGGCGCGCTGCGCTACATCAACCAGCAGCCGACCCGCGGCAGCATCACCGCCTATGCCGGTTTCGACCGCACCGGCCGGTGGCTGCTGGTGGCCAATTACCGGATGGGCGAGGACGGGGTGCGGCCGGCGCAGGCGATCGTCGTCTATCCGCTGGAGGCGGATGGCGGAATCGGCCCGGCGGCGGCGAGCGTCGGCCATCAGGGAAACGGCCCGGACGCCGCGCGACAGGAAGGCCCGCACCCGCATTGCGTGCTGGCCAGCCCCGACAACCGGCACCTGCTGGTGGCCGATCTCGGCATCGACCGGATCATGGTCTACCGGTTCGACGCCGCGACCGGCGCGCTGGCCCCGGCGCCCCGGCCGTCCGCCGCCCTGCCGCCCGGCAGCGGCCCGCGGCACCTGGCGTTTCATCCGCAGGGCCGGTTCCTCTACGCCATCAACGAGCTGGCCAACACCATCGCCGCCTTCGCCTGGGACGCGGCGGAGGGCGGGCTGGCGCCGGTGCAGACGGTGCCCACCCTGCCGCCCGGCTGGCAGGGGGAGAGCCACTGCTCAGACCTGCAATTCTCCCCCGACGGGCGGTTCCTGTACGGCGCCAACCGCGGCCATGACAGCATCGTCGCCTTCGCCGTGGACGAAGCCAGCGGCCGGCTCGTGCTCGCCGGCCACCACCCGACGCTGGGCCGCACGCCGCGGCAGTTCACCATCGACCCCAGCGGCCGCTTCCTGTTGATCGCCAACCAGAACGGCGACGCCGTGGTGGTGCTGGCCCGCGACGCGGCGAACGGCACCCTGTCCGACACCGGGGAGCGGGGCGCGATCGGCACCCCCATGTGCGTGAAGCTGCGCCCGGACGGTTGAGCCGCCCGTCCCGCCGGGTTAAGCAGCGCCACCGTCGGCGCCGGGTTAGCACAGCGGTAGTGCAGCGGTTTTGTAAACCGAAGGCCGGGGGTTCGATCCCCTCACCCGGCACCATCGCTGCCGGCCGTGCTCAGCCGCGCCGGGCGGCGACCGCGCGGAACCAGCCCAGGGCGACCGTGATGCTTCGCTCGCGACCGAAGCATCTCCGGCGGGCCGGTGCCTACGCTCCGCCCTGGCACCCGTGGGAGGACCGGCGCATGCTCACCTGCTTCATCCGCTATGAGATCGACCCGTTCGGCGGCGCGGCATTCGCCGAATACGCCCGCGTCTGGGGGCAGGCGATCCCGCCATGCGGCGCCGAGCTGATCGGCTATTTCGCGCCGCACGAAGGCTCCGCCACCACCGCCTACGGCGTCTACAACATCGAGAGCCTCGCCGCCTACGAGGCCTATCGCACGCGGCTGCGCGACTCGCCGCTGGGGCGGGAGAATTATGCCTTCGCCCGGCGGGAGCGTTTCATTCTGAAGGAGGATCGCATGTTCCTGCGCCTCGTCTCCGCCCCCCACGCGACATTGATGCGACCATGATCGCGGTGCTGTTCGAGGTCTGGCCGGCGGACGGCCAGGCCGCGCACTACCTCGATCTCGCCGCCGCGCTGCGGCCGGAGCTGGAACGCATCGACGGGTTCATCTCGGTCGAGCGGTTCCGCAGCCTGACCGATCCGGCCAAGCTGCTGTCGCTGTCGTTCTGGCGCGACGAGGCGGCGGTGCGGGCCTGGCGCAACCAGCCGGCGCACCGCGCCACCCAGGCGGCGGGACGCGGCGGCGTGTTCGCCGACTACCGGCTGCGCATCGCCGGGGTGATGCGCGACTACGGCATGACCGAACGGGCGCAGGCACCGGCCGACAGCCGGGCGGCGCATCGCGCCTGAGCGTCGGCGTCGCACCGGCACGGCGCGGCGTTACGATTGACATAACACCCGTGACGCCATACGTAACG
>JAKAZX010000145.1 GCA_021826485.1 Pseudomonadota bacterium
GCCCGCCTCATCGGGCAGGCTGTCGCGGTTCATGAACAGGAACTCGGTGCGCAGCAGGCCGATGCCGGCGGCGCCGGCCTGCGCGATCAGCGGCAGTTCGGCGGGCAGTTCCAGGTTGGCCTGCAGTTCCACCGCCTCGCCGTCGGCGGTCACGGCCGGCAGGCGGCGCAGGCGCGCCAGCTTCTGCTGTTCGCGGGCGAAGGCGGTCACCGCCCGGCGGGCGGCGACCAGGGTCGCCGGGCCGGGATTGACCACCACGCTGCCCTCGCCGCCGTCCACCACGACGATGTCGCCCGGCCGCGCCGCCTGGGCGAGCCCGGTCGCGCCCAGCACCGCCGGCACGCCCAGCGCGCGCAGCATGATCGCGGTGTGGCCCTCGGCCCCGCCCTCGTCGGTCGCAACGCCGGCGAGGCGGGACGGGTCGAGCAGCGCCGCATCGGCGGGGCGGAGATATTCGCAGACCAGCACCGCCCCCTCGGGCAGCCCGGCGAAGCTGCGGAACGGCGCGTGGGTCAGGTTGCGGACCAGCCGGCGGCCGATTTCGCGCACCTCCTCCGCCCGGCGGCGGCGGCTGGCGGGGTCGTCGTCGGGGGCGGTGGCGAGGATCGCCGCGGCGATCGCCTCCACCTCGTCGGCGACCGCGGTCTCCGCGCTCAGCAGCCCCTCCGCGATCCGCTTGCGGATGCCGCGCACCAGGCGCGAGGGGCCGATCATCTGCAGATAGGCGTCGATCAGCGGCGCGATCTCGGCCTGGCTGTCCTCCGGCAGTACGGCCAAGCGGGCGCGCAGCTTGCCGAGCTGCTTGCGCGACTGGGCGATCGCCAGGTCCAGCCGCGCCGCCTCGGCCGCCGCATCCGCCGGCGCGATCGGGCGCCGTACGACCTCGCTCGGCGGCTCGGCGGCGCCGAAGGCGGGGCCGATCGCGATGCCGGGGGAGACCGGGATGCCGGCCAGCACGCGCTCCGGCCGCGCCGCTCCGTCCGCGGCGCGGCGGGCACGCCCCGGGCGGGGCGGCGTGGGCGGCTTCACGCCCGGCAACTGTTCACTCGTGCTCATTGAAGCCGGCCTCGACCAGGGCACCGAGCGCGTCCAGCGCCTCCTTCGCGTCCCATCCCTCGGCCCGCAGCTCGATGGCGGACCCCTGGCCCGCGCCCAGCATCATCAGGCCCATGATAGACCGGGCGGAGACCGATTGCCCGTCCTTCACGACATCGACGGCGGCGTCGAACCGCTCGGCCAGGGCAACGAACTTGGCGGCGGCGCGGGCATGCAGGCCGCGCAGGTTGCGGATGGCGAGGGTGCGGACCAGGACGGGCGTGGCCGATGGGGCAGGCGCGGCAGCCGGCGGGTCGCCTTGCGGCCCCGCGCCGCCGCTCATCCGGCGGTGCCGTTCAGCTTGGTGCCGTTGACCGCGGCGGCGGCCGGCGTTGCGGCGGCGGCGGCGTTCAGCGCCTCCTCCGGCAGGCGGCAGTGGGGCAGCACGTGAGAGGCCGCGGCGATGTATTTCCGCCCGGCATTCTGCGCGCAGTCCACCGCATCGGCGAGCGGCTGGTTGGAACGGACCTTGGCCAGCTTGACCAGCATCGGCAGGTTGACGCCGGCGATCACCTCGACATTGCGGCGGTCCATCTGGGAGATCGCGAGGTTGCTGGGCGTGCCGCCGAACATGTCGGTCAGCAGCACCACGCCGTCGCCGGTATCCACCTGGTCGATGCAGCCATGAATCTCGGCCCGTCGTCGCTCCATGTCGTCGTCAGGGCCGATGCACACGGTACAGACGTTCCGTTGCGAGCCGACCACATGCTCCATGGCGGATCGCAATTCCTCCGCGAGCCGGCCGTGGGTGACGAGCACTAGACCGATCATGACGGACCTTAAGCCTCCTGCGCCTGCTCGGAGGTCGCCCGCAGGGCGGGGGCGGCGCCCTTGCGGGCGAGTTCTCGATGAGTCGTGGTCACGCGCCAGCCTGCCTCGCCGAGCTTGGTCGCCAGCCTCTCGACAATGTGAACCGACCGGTGCCGTCCTCCCGTGCAGCCGATCGCGATCGTAGCATACTTCTTGCCCTCTCCGACGAAGCGGGGCAAGACCAGCCCGAGCAGATCGACCAGCCGCGCGAAGAAGGCGGGAAAGTCGGGGTCGGCCGCGACATAGGCCCCGACGGCAGGGTCCAGGCCGGTATGTGGCCGCAGGGCGGGAACATAGTGCGGGTTGCGCAGAAAGCGCGCATCGAAAACCATGTCCGCCTCGCGGGGCAGCCCGGCGACGAACGAAAACGACACCAGCGTGATCGCGAGCCCCGGTCCGGGTGCGGCGGTGGCCGTGGCGCCGTAGCGCTGCTCGATCAGGGTGCGCAGGGCGGCGGGCGGCAGGTCGGTGGTGTCGATCACCAGATCGGCGGCGGCGTGCAGCAGTGCCGTCAGCGCCTGCTCGGCGGCGATGCCGTCGATCACGCGGCCGTCCGGCGCCAGCGGATGGCGCCGCCGCGTCTCGGTGAAGCGGCGCAGCAGCACCGTCTCGTCCGCCCAGGCGAACAGCAGTTCCGGCCGCAGCCCGCGATTGGCGCGCAGCCGCGCCAGCGTCGCCAGCACCGCCTGGGCGTCGAACCCGCGCGAGCGGGCGTCCACGCCGACCGCGATCCGCCGGGCCGCCCCCGGCCCGGTGCGCGCCACCAGCCGCTCGATCATCGGCAGCGGCGGATTGTCGATCGCCTCGAACCCGCTGTCCTCCAGCGCCCGCAGGATGGTCGCCTTGCCCGCCCCGGACAGGCCGGACACCAGCACCACGTCCCGCGGTTCCCGCTCGGTCATGCGAAGGCGCCGGCAAGCTGCGGCACGCGGCCGGCGGCACAGTCGAGCGCCAGGGCGATCACGGCCGGGGCGGAGGCTGCCGCCGCATCGACCCGCAGCAGCGGAATGTCGGCCGGCGCATAGCGCTCGGCGGCCGGCATCCGCACCGCCCCCGCCCCCAGCGCGACCGCGAGCGCGAGGCGCACGGGTGCGACATGCGGCAGCCGCACGATGCCGAGGCCGCGCACCTCCAGCAGCCCCGCAAGGGCTGCGGGCGGCGCCGCGCAGCCGTCCACGATCTCCACCCGGTCATCCGCGACGAGCATGAAACCCCGGTCCAGCAGCCGCAGCACGAGGTCCGACTTGCCGGCTCCGGGCGGTCCCAGCAGCAAAACCCCGGCCCCGTCCCGCGCGGCGCAGCTTCCATGCACCTGCATGAGGCGGCAATGTGGCGTGTGCGAACAGGCAAGGGAAGAGGATTCCGCGTCGGCGTGATCCGGCAACGACCCTAGGCGGCTTCCGCCGCCGCCCGGCTGCCGCCGCCGCGCGGCGGGCCGCCCACCAGATGGCCGAGCGGCGCCAGCCCCGGCACGCGGTCGGCAACGATCTTCACGATCGCGAGCAGCGGCAGCGACAGGAAGGCGCCCGGCACGCCCCACAACCAGTCCCAGAAGAACAGCGACAGGATGACCAACACAGGGTTGAGCGTGAAGCGCCGCGCCAGCAGCATGGGCGTCACCGTCTCCCCCTCGATCGTATGGATCGCGAAGTAGATCGCCGGCGGGATCAGCGCCCGCCACAGGACCGGTGAGCTGAACAGCCCGACGAAGAAGAACACAACGATGCCGGCGAACGGGCCGAGGATGGGGACGTAGTTCAGCAGGAACGCCAGCGTGCCCCAGAGCAGCGGGTCCGGCATCCCCAGCGCCCACATCTGCACCCCGTTGGCGAGGCCGACCAGCAGGTTCATTGCGGTGATGGTGAGCAGCCAGCCGGAGACGTTGCGCTCGATCTCGGTCGCGATCTCCACCGCCCGCCGCTTCTCTCCGAAGCTCGGCAGGATCTCCACCAGCCGCCGCAGCAGCGAATCGCCGGCCGACAGCAGGAAGAACAGCATCACCGCCAGCGTGAACAGTTGCGCGAGCGCCGCGCGGGTGCCCCGCAGCACGGTCAGCCCGACGCCGCCGAACCCGCCCTGCTGCTGCACCGCGACGGTCTGCTGGCCCTCGGGCGGCGGCGCCAGGGCGTGGCTCACCTGGTCCATGCCCTGGTGCAGCAGCTTCACTGGCCCGCCCAGGAAGCCCAGCCGCTTCTGCAGCTCCGGCAGGCTCTGCGGCACCCGCGCGACCCAGTTGGAGGCGGGCACCGCCAGCGCCACGGCAATGCCGAACACGATCACGAACAGCAGCACGATCAGCAGCAGCGCCGCCAGCATCGCCGGCACCCGCAGCCGTTCGTTGAGGAACCGCTTCACCGGCGCCAGCAGCAGCGTCAGCACGATCGCCAGCAGCAGCGGCAGCAGGATCTCGGCCGCCGCATAGAGCGTGTAGAACACCGCCAGCACGGTGAGGATGACGAGCGAGACGGTGCGCGCATCGGGATGCGCCTGCGCCATTTCCCGCTGGGCTTCCCTGGTGGCGCGCAGTTCCTCCGGCGTGCCGCCGCGCGATGGCGATTGCTGTGTTTCCATCCACGGCGAACGTGTCCCGGCGGGCGGTGTTCCCGCGCCGGCGTCAGCCGAGCGCCTTTTTCAGCGCCTCGTTGACCAGCGCCGGATTGCCCTTGCCGGCCATCGCCTTCATCACCTGCCCGACGAAGAAGCCGAACAGCTTGTCCTTGCCCGCCCGGTATTCGGCAAGCTTGTCGGCCTGCGCCGCCAGCACCTGCGCCACCGCCGCGTCGATCGCGCCGGTGTCGGTCACCTGCCGCAGGCCGCGCTGTGCCACGATCGTCGCGGCATCGGCGCCGGTCTCCACCATCGCCTCGAACACGTCCTTGGCGATGCGGCCGTTGATCGTGCCGTCCGCCATCAGGTCGAGCAGGCCGCCGAGCGATGCCGCCGAGACCGGGCTGTCCTCGATCCCCCGCCCGGTGCGATTGAGGGCCGCGAACAGGTCGCCGATCACCCAGTTGGCGGCCAGCCGCGCGTCGCGGCCCTTCGCCACCGTCTCGTAGAAATCCGCGGTCGCCTGCTCGGCCACCAGCACGGCGGAATCATAGGCCGGCAGCCCGTACTCACGCATGAAGCGCGCCCGTTTGGCATCCGGCAGTTCCGGCAGGTGGCGGCCGAGTTCGGTGACCCAGGCTTCCTCCAGCACCAGCGGCAGCAGGTCCGGGTCGGGGAAGTAGCGGTAGTCGTGCGCGTCTTCCTTGCTGCGCATGGAGCGGGTCTCGCCACGCGCCGGATCGTAGAGCCGGGTTTCCTGCCCGACGCTGCCGCCGTCCTCCCACACCGCCACCTGCCGCTTCGCCTCGGCCTCGATCGCCTGCATGACGAAGCGGACGGAGTTGACGTTCTTCACCTCGCAGCGGGTGCGGAACGCCTCGCCCGGCTTGCGCACCGACACGTTCACGTCGGCGCGCATGGAGCCTTCCTCCATGTTGCCGTCGCAGGTGCCGAGATAGCGCAGGATGGTGCGCAGCTTGCGCAGATAGGCGCCGGCCTCCTCCGGGCTGCGCAGATCAGGCTCGCTGACGATCTCCATCAGCGCGACGCCGGCGCGGTTGAGATCGATGTAGCTTTTCGTCGGGTGCTGGTCGTGCAGGCTCTTGCCCGCGTCCTGTTCCAGGTGCAGGCGGGTGACGCCGATTTCCTTGGTGCTGCCGTCGGCCAGTTCGATCGCGATGCGCCCGGCGCCGACGATCGGATGCTCATACTGGCTGATCTGGTAGCCGGCGGGCAGGTCGGCATAGAAGTAGTTCTTGCGGTCGAAGCGGCTGACCAGGTTGATGTGTGCCGCCAGCCCCAGCCCGGTGCGCACCGCCTGCGCCACGCATTCGCGGTTGATCACCGGCAGCATGCCGGGAAACGCCGCATCGACAAAACTCACCTGCGTATTCGGCCCGGCGCCGAACGCGGTCGCAGCACCGGAAAACAGCTTGGCCCGGCTGATCACCTGCGCATGGACTTCGAGGCCGATCACCACCTCCCACGCACCGCTGCTGCCGTCGATCGTATAGGTCATGCGCTTTCTCCGGCCGGCATCAAAGTTTTATCCACAGATTTCACAGATTTGCACAGATCAGAATACGAAGCGCTTATACTGCAGGCTGGGCGCGCCGAAGTTGATCAGCAGCGCCTTGCTCAGTCCCGACATCCGCAGATAATTCATCACCTGCGCTTCCTCCGAACCCGAAAGCCGCTGCAGGGCTTTGATTTCGACGATCAGTGCAGAGAAGCAAACGAAGTCCGTGCGGTACGTTGCGTCGAGAAGCTCACCGCGATAGCGCACCGCAAAGCCCTTCTCCCGCTCGAACGGCACCCCTGCAAACGAGAACTCTCGCTCCAGCGCCTGCTGATACACCGGTTCCAGGAAACCGTGGCCGAGTTCACGATGCACGGCCATGGCAGCGCCGATCACCGCATAGGTCTGCCCGTCACGTTGATCAGCCCCGCCATGATCTTCCTTTATCTGTGCAATCTGTGTCATCTGTGGATGATCTGTCATGCGCCCGCGCAAACCGCCGGCCGTGCATCGAAGCCGGCGGCGCGTTCCAGGGTGGCGCCGACGGCGAACACCGTCTCCTCGTCGAACGGGCGGCCGAGGATCTGCAAGCCCAGCGGCAGGCCCTGCCCGTCCAGGCCGGCGGGGACCGACAGGCCGGGGATGCCGGCGAGATTGGCCGGCACGGTGAACACGTCGTTCAGATACATCGTCACCGGATCGTCCATCTTCTCCCCCTGGCCGAACGCGGCGGAGGGGGCGGTCGGCGTCAGCAGGGCGTCGCAGGTGCGGAACGCCTCGGTGAAGTCGCGCAGGATCAGCGCCCGCAGCTTCTGCGCGCGCAGGTAATAGGCGTCGTAATACCCGGCGGAGAGGACATAGGTGCCGATCATGATGCGCCGCCGCACCTCCGCCCCGAAGCCGGCGGCGCGCGTGTTCTCGTACAGCGCCACCAGATCCTCGCCGTCGGTGCGCAGCCCGAAGCGCACGCCGTCATAGCGCGCGAGGTTCGACGACGCCTCCGCCGGTGCCACGATATAGTAGGTGGCGAGCGCGTATTTCGTGTGCGGCAGGGACACGTCCACGATCTCCGCACCGGCGTCGCGCAGCCAGGCGATGCCCTGTTGCCACAGCGCCTCGATCTCCGGCGCCATCCCGTCGCTGCGGTATTCCTGCGGCACGCCGATGCGCAGGCCCGCAACACCGCGCGCGCAGGCGGCGGCGAAATCCGGCACCGGCACATCGGCCGAGGTCGAATCCTTCGCGTCGTGCCCGGCCATCGAGCCGAGCAGGATCGCGCAATCCTCCACCGTGCGCGCGAACGGGCCGGCCTGATCGAGCGAGGAGGCGAACGCGACGATGCCCCAGCGGCTGCACCGCCCATAGGTCGGCTTGATGCCGGCGACGCCGCAGAAGCTCGCCGGCTGGCGGATCGAGCCGCCGGTATCGGTGCCGGTCGCCCCCATCGCGATCCGCGCCGCCACCGCCGCCGCCGAGCCGCCGGACGATCCGCCCGGCACCAGCGGGCGGTTGTCGCCGCGCCGGCTCCAGGGATTGGCGACCGGCCCATAGGCGGAGGTCATGTTCGACGAGCCCATCGCGAACTCGTCGAGATTGGCCTTGCCCAGCATCACCGCGCCGTCGCGCCGCAGATTGGCGCTGACCGTGCTCTCATACGGCGGCACGAAGGGATCGAGGATGCGGCTGGCCGCGGTGGTGCGCACGCCTGCGGTGCAGAACAGGTCCTTGATCGCGATCGGGATGCCGGTCAGCGCGCCATGCTCCCCGCGCGCCAGCGCCGCATCGGCGGCCTTTGCCTGCGCCTGCGCATGCTCGGGCGTGACCGTGATATAGGCGTTCAGCCGCGGATTGAGTGCGGCGATCGCCGCCAGATGCGCTTGCGTCAGTTCGGCTGCCGAGAATTCGCGCGCGCGCAGCGCCGCGCGCGCGGCGGCGATGGAAAGGTCCAGCATCACTCGACGACTTTCGGAACGGCGAAATAGTCCCCGGCGCGGTCGGGCGCATTCGCCAGGATGGCCTCGCGGATGCCGCCGTCGGTCACCGCGTCCTCGCGCATCTTCAGCGCCATCTGCGCGCCGCCGGTCAGCGGCGCGACGCCCTCCACGTCCACCGCGTTCAGTTGCTCGATCCAGCCGAGGATGCCGTTCAGTTCCGCCTGCAGGCGCGGCACCTCCTCCTCCGTCACCCGGATGCGGGCCAGCCTGGCAATGCGGCGCACGGTCGCGGGATCGAGCGACATGCCGTCTCCTCTTGGTGGGGAAATCCGATCGGACCATAACTTGCACCATGCGGGTCATCAACCTGACCGGGCTGCGCGCGGCGGTGCCGAAGGGGGCGCGGCTGCTCGGCATCGATCCCGGGCAGCGGACGATCGGGCTGGCGCTGTCGGATGTGGAATGGCGGCTGGCCGGCCCCTATGCCGCAATGCCGCGCGGCAAGCTCGCGGCCGTCGCCGCCGAGGTCGCCGCCATCGCCCGGCGGGAAGGGGTGGGCGGGCTGGTGATCGGCCTGCCGCTGTCGCTCGACGGCAGCACGGGGCCGGCGGCGCAGGCGGCGCGGGACTGGGCGCATGCGCTGGCCCGCGCGACCGGCATGCCCAGCGCCCTGTGGGACGAACGCCTGTCCACCGCGGCGGTGGAGCGCGTGCTGATCGGGGAGGCCGATCTCAGCCGCCGGCGGCGGGCGGCGGTGGTGGACCGCGCCGCCGCCGCCTGGATGTTGCAGGGCGCGCTGGACCGCCTGCGCAACGCCGCCACCGACGCCTGATCGCCGGCCAGCCGTCAGCGCACCGGCGGGTCAAGGCATCAGCAGGCGCAGCAGCCGCTTGCGCGCGGCGCGCGCGGCGCGGCCGGGAAGCTGGGCGCGCCGGCGCAGCGCATGCAGGTCGCCCGCCATCGCCGCCAGCGTGCCCAGCCCGACGCGCCCGGCCGCAAGGTCGCGGCGCAGCCAGCGGTTGACCAGCCGCGCCCGGTATTCGGCGTGGCGCGCCGCGCCATCGACCACCGTATTGGCATAGGTGCCGGTGGTGCCCGCCGGCCGCAGGTGGTAGCGCGCCAGATGCTCCGCCACCACGGCAACCTCGTAGCGCGCGCAGAAGCGCAGGTTGAAATCCCAGTCGCCCAGCACCGGCAGCGCCGGGTCGAACCCGCCGATTTCCGCCAGCACCGCCCGGGCGAA
>JAKAZX010000146.1 GCA_021826485.1 Pseudomonadota bacterium
CCGCAATTCGCCGCAGCGTTGCGCCTATGGCCTGTATGCCGAACAGCTCAGCGGTTCCCCGTTCACCGCGCCGCGCGCGCGCAACGAACGAAGCTGGCTGTATCGCATCCGCCCGACGGTCGCGCACTGGGGGCGGTTCGCGCGCGCCGATGCCGGGCTGTGGCGCAGCGCGCCGTGCCACGAGGCGGAGCTGCCCATCGCGCCGCTACGCTGGAATCCGCTGCCGATCCCCGATGCGCCGCTGGCGTTCCCCGCAGGCGTGCGGACCATTACCACCTGCGGCGACGTGGCGGCGCAGAGCGGCATGGCGGCGCATGTCTATCTGCTGACCCGCTCGATGCAGGATGCGTATTTCTGGAACGCGGACGGGGAGATGCTGTTCGTGCCGCAGCAGGGCGCCGTGCGCTTCTGCACGGAGTTCGGCACGATCGAGGCGGCGCCGTGCGAGATCGTGGTGATCCCGCGCGGGGTGAAGCTGCGCATCGAACTGCCGGACGGACCGGCGCGCGGCTATATCTGCGAGAACTACGGCGGCACCTTCACCCTGCCGGAGCGCGGACCGATCGGTGCCAACTGCCTCGCCAATCCGCGCGACTTCCAGGTACCGGTCGCTGCCTATGAGGATCGCGACGCGCCCTCGCTGCTGACGGTGAAATGGGGCGGGGCGCTGTGGCGGACCGAGATCGGGCATTCGCCGCTGGATGTCGTCGCCTGGCACGGCAACTACGCGCCGTACAAATACGACCTCCGCCGCTTCTCGCCGGTCGGGCCGTTGTTGTTCGACCATGCCGATCCGTCAATCTTCACGACATTGACGGCACCGTCCGAGACGCTCGGGACGGCGAACGTGGATTTCGTGATCTTCCCCGATCGCTGGCAGGTCGCGGAGGATACGTTCCGCCCGCCCTGGTACCATATGAACGTGATGAGCGAGTTCATGGGGCTGATCGAGGGCCAGTACGATGCGAAGCCGCACGGCTTTGTCCCCGGCGGGTTCAGCCTGCACAACTGCATGCTGCCGCACGGCCCGGATGCGGAAGCGTTCGCGGCGGCGACGGCGGCGGAACTGCGGCCGGCGCGGCTGGCGCACACGATGGCCTTCATGTTCGAAACGCGCCTGCCGCAGCGCGTCACTGCCTACGCCGCGGAGGCACCGGAGCGGCAGGCGGAATACGGCGATTACGGCCGGCACCTGCGCCGGCATTTCGATCCGACGAGGCGCTGAACAACACGGGGAAACGATCCATGGACCTTCCACGCCGCACGCTGCTCGGCAGCGCGCTTGCCGCCGCCGCGCTGCCCGTCCGCGCCCGCGCAGAGGCGCCGGTGCTGCGGCTCGGCGTGCTGACCGACCTGTCCGGCCCGTATCGCGACACCGCCGGCCCCGGCTCGGTCGCCGGGGCGAAGCAGGCGGCAGAGGAGGCGATGGCGGCGTTTCCCGGCATGACGGTGGAGGTCGTGCAGGCCGACCACCAGAACAAGCCGGATATCGGCGCCGGCATCGCGCGGCAGTGGTTCGACCAGGGCGGCGTCGATGCCGTCATCGACGTGCCGAACAGCGCCGTCGGCCTCGCGGTCGCGCAGGTGGCGCAGGAAAAGGACCGGGTGTTCCTGATCACCGGCGCCGGCAGCGCCGAACTTACCGGCGGGCATTGCGCGCCGACCTCGGTGCACTGGACGTTCGACACCTACATGCTGTCGCGTTCCAATGGCGGCGCGCTGGTTGAGGCAGGACGCAAAAGCTGGTTCTTCGTCACCGCCGACTATGCCTTCGGCCATGCGCTGCAACGCGATGCGACGGCGTTCATCGAGCAGGCGGGCGGCCGGGTGGTCGGCGCGGTCGCCTATCCGTTCCCCGCCACCACGGATTTCTCCGCGCTGCTGCTGCAGGCGCAGGCGAGCGGCGCGCAGGTGCTGGCGCTGGCCAATGCCGGGGCGGACACCATCAACTGCATCAAGCAGGCCGCCGAATTCGGCCTCGCCGGGCGCGGCATGACGATCGCGGCGATGCTGATGTTCATTTCCGACGTGCATTCCCTCGGCGCCGCCGCCGCGCATGGCCTGACGCTGACCGAGACGTTCTACTGGGACCTGAACGACCGCACGCGCGCCTTCACGCGTCGCATCGCCGGCAAGATGCCGGCGGACTGGCGGCCGGACATGGAGCACGCCGGCAGCTATGCCGCGCCGCTGCACTATCTGAAAGCGGCGCACGCGATGGGACCGGCGGAGGCGAAGAAGTCGGGTGCCGCGACGGTCGCGCGCATGAAGGCGATGCCGACCGACGACGACGCCTTCGGCCAAGGCCGCATCCGCGAGGACGGGCGCAAGCTGCAACCCGCCTATCTGTTCGAGGTCAAGTCGCCCGCCGAGAGCAGCGGCCCGTGGGACCTCTACAAGCTGGTCGCAACCACCCCGGCCGAGGAGGCGGCGCGCCCGCTCGCCCAGGGCGGTTGCAAATTCATCAAGTCCTAGCCGGCGGCCTTCGCTTCCCGCCGGCGGGCGTGCAGGATGAACTCGGTGTAGCCGTTCGGCTGCGCGCGGCCCTTGAACACCAGGTCGCAGGCGGCGTGGAAGGCCGGCCCGTCATAGCCGGGCGCCATCGGGCGGTAGTTCGGATCGTCCGCGTTCTGCTGGTCCACCACCGTCGCCATGCGGCGCAGGGTCGCCATCACCTGCGCCTCCGTCACCACACCCTGCAGCAGCCAGTTGGCGATGTGCTGGCTGGAGATGCGCAATGTCGCGCGGTCCTCCATCAGCGCGACATCGTGGATGTCCGGCACCTTCGAACAGCCGACGCCCTGGTCGATCCAGCGCACCACGTAGCCAAGGATGCCCTGCGCGTTGTTGTCGAGTTCCTGCTGCACGTCCTCCGCCGACCAGTTGACGCCGGCGGCGAGCGGGACTTGCAGGATGTCGTCACGGTTCGCGGGCTTGCGCCGCGCGATCTCCGCCTGCCGGGCGGCGACATCGACCTCGTGATAGTGCAGCGCGTGCAGCGTCGCGGCGGTGGGGGAGGGGACCCAGGCGGTGTTGGCGCCGGCCCGCGGATGGGCGATCTTCTGGGCCAGCATCTCCGCCATCGCGTCGGGCGCCGCCCACATGCCCTTGCCGATCTGCGCCCGCCCGCGCAAGCCGCAGGCCAGGCCGACATCGACGTTGTTGTCCTCGTACGCGGCGATCCAGCGCGTGTTCCGCATGTCGTTCTTGCGGGTCATCGGCCCGGCTTCGATGGAGGTGTGGATCTCGTCGCCGGTGCGGTCCAGGAAGCCGGTGTTGATGAACACCACCCGCTCCCGCGCCGCATGGATGCAGGCGGCGAGGTTGATGCTGGTGCGCCGCTCCTCGTCCATGATGCCCATCTTCAGCGTGTTGCGCTCGAGGCCGAGCATGTCCTCGACCGCGCCGAACAGGTCGGCGGCGAAGGCGACCTCGTCCGGGCCATGCATCTTCGGCTTGACGATATAGACCGAGCCGGCGCGGCTGTTGTGCCGCGCCGAAAGATCGTGCATCGCGATCAGCGACGTGACCGCCGCATCCAGGATCGTTTCCGGCGTTTCGCGTCCCTGCGCGTCGCGCACCGCGTCGGTGTACATGTGGTGGCCGACATTGCGCACGAGCATCAGGCTGCGCCCCGGCAGCGTCAGCGTGCCGCCGTCCGGGCGGGTATAGACGCGATCCGGGTTCAGCCGCCGCTCCACCGTGCCGCCGCCCTTGGCAAAGGTCGCGGACAGCGTGTTGCGCATCAGGCCGAGCCAGTTGCGATACACCTCCAGCTTGTCCGCCGCGTCCACGGCGGCGACGCTGTCCTCGCAATCCATGATGGTGGTAACGGCGGATTCGATGACCATGTCGGCAAGGCCGGCGGGGTCGGTGCGGCCGATCGGGTGCGTCCGGTCGAAATGCAGCTCGACATGCAGCCCGTGATGGCGCAGCAGCACGACGGACGGTGCGGCGGCGTCACCCTGGTAGCCCGCGAAGCACGCCGGATCGGCAAGCGGCACCGCGCCGGGCGATGCGACCAGCCGGCCGCCGGCAACCTGATAGCCGCTGACATCGGCGTGGCTGGCCCCGGCGAGCGGTGCGATCCGGTCGAGGAATTTCCGCGCCTCCGCCACCACACGCGCGCCGCGCGCCGGGTTGTAGCCGCGCCCGCGGGTCGCGCCGGCATCGTCGGGGATCGCGTTGGTGCCGTACAGCGCGTCGTACAGGCTGCCCCAGCGGGCGTTGCCGGCGTTCAGCGCGTAGCGCGCATTGTTGACCGGGACCACGAGCTGCGGGCCGGCGATGGTGGCGATCTCCGCGTCCACGTTCCCGGTCGTGACCGTGAAGGGCGGCGGCTCCGGCAGCAGGTAGCCGATCCGGACCAGGAACGCCCGATACGCCGCCGCATCGACCGGCTGGCCGCGATGCGCCGTGTGCCAGGCGTCGATCTCGGCTTGCAGGGCGTCCCGCCGGTCCAGCAGCGCCCGGTTGCGCGGCGCGAAGCGGGCGAGCAGGCCGGCGAACCCGTTCCAGAACCGTGCGGCGTCGATGCCGGTGCCGGGCAGCGCCTCGCCTTCCATGAAGTCGGCAAGGGGCCGTGCCACGCTGAGGCCCGCCAACGATGCGTGGTCCATCTGATCCTCCGTCTCCGGTCTGCCCGTTCATGGTCAGGCCGGGGCGGGTTGTCGAGTCCCCCGCGGCGGGCGGGTTATGCCGCCTGCGTCACGGCATCGTCCGGCGCATCGGCCCAGTAGCGGGCGCCGACCGGGGCCGGCTGCACCGTCAGCACGGCGGGCCGGGGCAGGGCGGGCAGGCGCAATTGGCCGGCGCCGTCGGTCCAGCGCCAGCCGGGCTCCGCCGCATACCAGCCCGTGCCGAAGGCGGCGGCAGGAAGCGGCCGGCCGCCGAGACGCAGCCGGGCCGCCGCCACGCCCAGCCGCCGCCGGTCGGGGCCGAGGCCGAGCCAGGACGGCACGAAGCTGCGGCTGAGCAGCCATGCCTCCCGCGTGCCGGGCGGCAGGGTCACCCGCCCGCGCGCGTCGGGCAGCAGCAGCGTATCGCCGGCGCGCACCAGCAGCGCCGGATCGTCGGTCAGCCGGTGGCCGAGCGCGACCGCCCGGCTCCGCAGCCGCATCTGTGCGGCGGAGAGCACGGGGCCGTCGAGCACCAGCGGCGCGCATGCCCGGTCGGACCAGGCGGCGATCCCGGCGAAATCCGGATGCAGCGCGCGCACCCCCGCCTCTGCCGCGAACAGCGCCCGGTTGCCGGTATCGAGATAGCTTTCGGCCGGCAGACCCTGCGCGCACAGCACCGAATGGCGGTCGAGTTCCACGTGGAAATAGGTGACCCGCGCCGGCATCTCCCGCGTCACCGTGGCGCCGTTCAGCAGCGCCTGGGCCTGCATCAGCACGCCGTCGATGAACACGGCATGTTCCGGGGACAGCAGCAGGTCGCGGTGCGGCACGCCATCCGCAATGGCGCCGGCGCGGATACGGATGGGGGCGGCCTGCGCCGGGTCCGGATGGCGGGCCAGATCGACCGTCGTGCGGCCGACCCAGCGGACGCGCCGCGGCACCCATGCGCCGTCGGCGAGCGCGAGTACCGTGTCGCCCGGCCGAAGCTGCTCCACCGGCCGTTCCCCCTCCGGCGTCGCCAGCATTGCCCCGGCCGCGAAGCAGGGTGCCGCGGACACGATGATCGCGGTATCGCCGGAGGCGTCGCGCACCAGGCTGAACTGGCCGGACAGCAGGCCGGTCCCGACATGCAGCGTGCCGTCGCCGCCGCCATTGATCGCCAGCCCGCCGGCGGCGGCGTCGTAGGAAATGAAGTTGCCGACGTTGTAGGTCAGCGTGTTGATGTCGATCGTGTTGCTGGTGCCGCTGCCGGCCGGCGGTGCAATGCTGATCGGATTGGTGGCGGCGCCGGGGTCCTGCAGGATCAGCATGCTGCCGCTGCCGGTGAAGTCGATCGGGACGGTGCCGAGCTGATTGTTGGTCAGCATCAGCGTGGCGCCGGCGGCGATGTCGATCGTGCCGGTGCCGGCAAGGTCCGTCTGGAGGACGCCGGACCCGGTGTCCAGGATCAGGCCGTTATCGGTCAGTGTCGAGGCGTCGATGGCGCCGGCCGACAGCGTCAGCGTGGCGCCCGCATCGACCACGACGCCGCTGGTGCCGCCGGCGCCGGCGGTGCCGATATTCAGCACCGCACCGGACGGGTCGACGCTGATCCCGCCGCCGCTCAGCACGACGCTGCCGGCATTCGCCGAACTGCCGCCCAGCACGGCCAGCGTGCCGGACGAGAGGTCGATGGTGCCGCCCACCAGCAGGGTGCCGCCCGACAGGGTGCCCTGCTGAAGCTGCACCCACGGCTGCGTTCCCGCGTTGCCGCCGCCGATCATCAGGTTGCCGCTGATCGACCACAGGCCGCCATCCTGCACGATCGCGGTACCCTGCCCGGTGACGACCGCATCCGGCGCCGACAGGGTAGCGAAATCCTGCACCGTCAGGCTGCCGCCGGCGTTGTCGCCGATCAGGTCACCGCCGACGGAGGAGGAAAGCGAGGCGCCATCCAGCAGCACACCGCCATTGTCGATCAGCGCGACGACGCCGCTCGTTCCGAGCGATTGGCCGGCGTTCAGCACCATCTGCCCGCCGCTCATGTCGAGCGTACCGCCGAGCGCATCGAACGCCCCGGCGCTGACGAACCCGCCGGAGGTGACGGCGACAACCCCGACCGAAGCGAATATCGCCGTGTTCACGGTCAGCCCGCCGGTGACCAGCAGTGTGCCGTTCGGCGCGGTCAGCAGCAGCGACTGGGCGACGTCGTTGCTCGCCGTGACTTCGAACGTGTTGGCCAGATTGGCGATGACGGCATTGTCGCTGGTCGTCGGGGCGCTGTTCGTGCTCCAGTCCGCCGCCGTGTTCCAGCTTCCGGTCGCGCCGCCCAGCCAGTTCACATCGACCAGCGTGGTGCGCAGCAGCAGGTGGCCGCTGCCGTCATTGGTCGTGGTGAAGCTGCCGGCGGTGAAGCCCTGGCCGGGCAGCGGCAACACGACGCTGGCCGCACTCTCGCTGAGAGTCACGAAGTTGCCGTTGACGGCAACGGTCGGCGCCACCGTGCCGCTGAGTGCGGTGAGGTCGATCGCGTCGCCGGCCTGAAAGCCGAGGATCGCGCTGCCGACCGTGCCGGTTTGACTGAGCGTGACGGTGCCGGCCGTGTCGATGAAGACGATCAGCTCACCTTGCGCCACCGTGTTCAGCATGGCGCTTCCGCTGCCCACCACGATCTGTCCGTTGCCGCTGATCGGCGTCGTGATGGTGAGCGTGCCGCCATAGGCAACGGCGCCGCCGTCCATCTCGAAGCTGCCGCCGCCGGTCGCGCCGATGCTGGCGGCGGCGCCATTCGTCGCGAACAGCGCATTGTCCAGCGTGAAGCTGCCGCCGGCGATCTGGATGTCCAGCGACGCGCCGCTGCCGGAGACGTTGGTCTGCCAATCATCCTCGACACTGCCGGTGGTCAGCAGCGTTGCGTGGGCGCCGGTCCCGACATTCATGCTGCCGGCGCCGTTGTTGCGGTCCATCACCAGGTTGCCGACCTCGAGCGTCCCGCCGCTGCCGGTGAAGACGAATGTCAGCGCCGTTAAGGGCTGGTCGCCGCTGCTGTCGTTAATCAGGCCGCCATTCGCCAGCGTGACGGTATCGAGCGTGCCCGGCAGCGTTCCTGCGGTGACGAAGCTCCCCCCCTGCAACACCTGCCAGTTGGCCAGAGTCGCGGCATCGTTCGTGTTGCTGCCGCCCAGCCACTGGTACGTATTGCCGGCCATGGCGCAATTCCCCTCACCCTAAACGGAATTTAGCGTGTTCCCTAGGGTAATGAAATGTCAAGAGGAACGAACGCGCACCGGCACGACCCATGGCAGCAAAACGGATCAGGGTTGCTGCTTGCGCCAAGCCTCATAATCCGCGCGGGTCGCGGCGTCCGGCGGGTAGGTGCCGGGCAGCCGCGCGCCGTCGCGGATGCGCTGGAGAATCCACCCTTCCATGCGTTCCTGCTCCGCGGTCTCCGCCGCCACTTCTTCGGCCAGATGCGCCGGCACCACCACCACGCCGTCGGCATCCCCCACGATCAGGTCGCCCGGAAACACCGCGACGCCGCCGCAGCCGATCGGTACCTGCAATTCGGTGGCGTGGTGGACGACGAGATTGAGCGGCGCCGCCGGCCCGGCGCAGAACACCGGCATCGGAAGCGCCGCGATCGGCCCGGAATCGCGGATGCCGCCGTCGCTCACCATGCCGGCGGCGCCGCGCACCGACAGCCGCGTCATCAGGATTTCCCCGCCCGAGGCCGCCCGCGTATCGCCGCGGCAGTCCACCACCAGCACATGCCCGGTCGGGGTGGTTTCGACCGCCTTGCGCTGCGGATGCTCGGGGTTGGCGAAGCCGTCCAGCCGGTCGAGGTCCTCGCGCGCCGGGATGTTGCGCAGCGTGAAGGCCGGGCCGACCATGTTCGCCCCGTAGCGGCCCAGCGGGCGCACGCCCTGCATGAAGGCGTTGCGCAGCCCGCGCTTGAACAGCGCGGTGGTCAGCGTGGCGGTGCTGACGCGGCGCATCGCCGCAAGGGTGGTTTCGGAATAGCCGGACATCGCAGTTCTCCCTGTCAGCCGCTCCGCGTCCGCCGCACCGCATCGCGCCACCCGGCATAGCGCCGGTCGCGTTCCTCGGCCGGCATCTGCGGCATGAATCGCCGCTCCAGCGCCCAGCTCCGCGCGAATTCCGCCGGCTCTGGGCACACGCCGGCAGCCAGGCCGGCGAGCCAGGCGGCCCCGCGCGCGGTGGTCTCGGTGCTGGCGGGCCGGTCCACCGGGGCGGCGATCTGGTCGGCGAGGCATTGCATGGCCCAGTCGCTTGCCGCCATGCCGCCGTCCACGCGCAGCACCGTCGCATCGGCCGCCGGCGCATCCTCCTGCATCGCCGCCATCAGGTCGCGGGTCTGGTAGGCGACGCTTTCCAGCGCCGCACGGGCCAGTTCCGCCGGGCCGGTCGCCCGGGTCAGACCGAAGATGGCGCCGCGCGCCGCGGCATCCCAGTGCGGCGCGCCCAGGCCGGTGAAGGCCGGC
>JAKAZX010000147.1 GCA_021826485.1 Pseudomonadota bacterium
GCCGAGGAAGGCTTCGGGGGCGGAGAGCCAGACGAATTCCACCCCTTCCTCCTCCGCGTTCTTCACCTCGCGCATGGAGCCCGGCATGTTGGCGCGGTCGCGGCGATAGAGGCATTTGACGCTGGCCGCCCCCTGGCGGACGGCGGTGCGCACGCAATCCATCGCGGTGTCGCCGCCGCCGATCACCACGACATGCTTGCCCGCGGCGTCCAGCGTGCCGGACGCGAACGCCGCCACCGTCTCGCCCAGGCCCTGCCGGTTCGACGCGGTGAGGTAGTCGAGCGCGGGCACGATCCCCGGCAGCCCGACGCCCGGGCCGCCGATGTCGCGCGCCTTATACACGCCGGTTGCGATCAGCAGCGCGTCATGCTGCGCGCGCAGCGCCGCCAGCGACACGCTGCCGCCGATATCGGCGCCGAGGTGGAAGGCCACCCCCGCCTCCTCCAGCAGTTTCCAGCGCCTGAGGACGATGTGCTTTTCCAGCTTGAAGCCGGGGATGCCGTACATCAGCAGGCCGCCGACGCGGTCGTAGCGGTCATAGACGTGCACGGCGTAGCCCAGCCGGCGCAACTGCTCGGCGGCGGCAAGCCCGGCCGGGCCGGCGCCGATGATGCCGACCGACAGCCCGTTCTCCAGCCGCGGCGTGGCGGGCTTCACCCAGCCGCGCTCGAACGCGGCATCGGTGATGTAGCGCTCGACCGCGCCGATGGTGACGCTGTCATAGCCGCGCTCGATCACGCAGTTGCCTTCGCACAGCCGGTCCTGCGGGCAGATGCGGCCGCAGATTTCGGGGAAGTTGTTGGTGGCGGAGGCGATCTCGTACGCCTCCTCCAGCCGTCCCTCGGCGGTCAGCTTCAGCCAGTCGGGGATGTTGTTGTGCAGCGGGCAATGCACCTGACAGAACGGCACGCCGCACTGGCTGCACCGGCTGGCCTGCGCGGCGGCGCGGGCCGGCTGGAAATGCTCATAGATCTCGCGGAAATCGCCACGGCGGGCGGCCGCGTCGCGCTTGTCCGGCGACTGCTGCGGCAGGCGGACGAATTGCAGCATGCGCTCGGCCATGACGGAACCCCCTTACCGGTCCGTCGCCGATGATAGGACAGCAAGAATGCCATTGGCGAGCGGTTTATGGGCTATACGTCAGCAGTTCTGCCGTATTTTCCGCTCGAATCGGGCCGTTGCAGGCCAGCCATGTCGATCGATCCGCCAGAAACGTCCGTTTCGGTCCTTTCAGGTGGCGTAGAGTTCACGATGCCCGCCGCCGGGGCGGAAGCGCGCCAGGTAATGCGGCACCACCAGATCGACCGGCGTCGGCGTGATGCCCAGATCGCGCAGCCCCGGCGCGTCCGCCGCCACCACGTTGTCCTGCCCCAGCAACAGCAACTGGTCGCGCGTCAGCAGCTTGCCGGGCAGCCGCTCCAGCACCGCCGCCTGCAGCCGCGCCAGCCCCATCGGCACGTTGACCAGCGGGCGGTGGCGCATGGTCTGCTTCAGGATCCAGCCGAGCAGCTCGCGGAACGTGAACACCTGCGGGCCGCCCAGCTCATAGGTCCGGCCCGTCGCATCGCCCCGCGACAGCGCCGCCATCACCGCATCGGCCACGTCGCCGACATAGACCGGTTGCAGCCGCGTCCCGCCCGCGATCACCGGCATGACCGGGGACATGGCGGCCAGCGCCGCGAAGCGGTTGAAGAACCCGTCCTCCGTCCCGAACACGATCGACGGGCGCAGGATCGTCGCCGCCGGGAAGGCCGCGCGCAGCGCCGCCTCCCCCTGGCCTTTGCTGCGGGCATACAGGCTGGGTGCGGCCGGGTCGGCCCCGATCGCCGAGACATGCACGACGCGCACGACCCCGGCCGCCGCCGCGGCGGCACCAATCTGGCCCGGCCCGTCGGCCTGCAACCGCTGGAAATCGCCGGCGCGCCGTTCCGCCAGGATGCCGACCAGATTGACCACCAGGTCGGCGCCGGCCACCGCCCGCTCGATCGTCGCGCGGTCGGCAAGCGTGGTATGGAGCGGCACGATCTGCCCGACCGCCCCCATCGGGCACAGCGTGCGGGCGCGCTCGGTGTCGCGCACCGCGACGCGCACCACATGGCCGGCCCGCGCCAGCCGCTGCACCACGTAGCGGCCGATGAAGCCCGAACCGCCGAACACCGTCGCCACGCTGCGCGTCGCCATAAATCCGCTCCTGCCAGGATCGGCGCCTTGATATGCGCCCCACCGGCCGCCCTCAAGGCCAGTTGACGGCGCCGCGGCCCATCGCTACATCGCCGGCCTCCGCTCGGCCCCCTGCCCAGGTGGCGGAATTGGTAGACGCGCAGGTTTCAGGTACCTGTGGCCGCGAGGTCGTGGAAGTTCGAGTCTTCTCCTGGGCACCAACCGACAAGCAGCATGGCCGAGATCACCCAGTTCATCCCCGGCGGCACGGTGCACCTGCACCGCCATGACCTGCCGGACAGCCTGTCGCTCGGCCCGGTGGTCGCGGTGGATACCGAGACGATGGGGCTGGACCCGCGGCGCGACCGTCTGTGCCTGGTGCAGCTTTCCGCCGGCGACGGCAGCGCGCATCTGGTGCAGATCGTGCCCCCCGCCCTCGGCGGCCGCGGCGCCGACTGCCCGAATCTGAAGGCGCTGCTGGCCGATCCGGCGACGCTGAAGCTGTTCCACTTCGCGCGCTTCGATGTGGCGATGCTGTATCACGGGCTCGGCGTCACCACCGCGCCGCTCCGCTGCACCAAGATCGCGGCGAAGCTGACCCGCACCTTCACCGACCGCCACGGCCTGCGCGACCTGTGCCGCGAACTGCTGGGCGTGGAGATTTCCAAGCAGCAGCAGACCTCCGACTGGGGGGCGGCCGAGCTGTCCGCCGAGCAGCTCGCCTATGCCGCCTCCGACGTGCTGCACCTGCACGCGCTGTGGGCGCGGCTGGAGGCGCTGCTGGAGCGGGAAGGCCGGCGGGAGCTGGCGCTGGCCTGCTTCGACTTCCTGCCGACGCGAGCCATGCTCGATCTGCTGGGCTGGGATCAGCCGGACCTGTTCGCCCATTGACCCGGCCGCCCAGGCTGCCGAACTGTCCGGGCGGCGCCTGAAAAACTTTGACATAATCCTCACGATTGACCGGCTCGACCCCCTTCCTTAAGGCTCGGCCAGTCCCCGACCGATCCGGAGCCCGACCGCACGCATGACTGCCGCCGTCGCCAGCCTGGACGCGGACCTCGACACCGCGCGCGATGTCCTCGCGACCGAAGCGGCGGGGCTGCGTGCGCTGGCGGCCTCGCTGGACGAGGCGTTCACGCGCGCCGTCGCGTTGCTGGCCGGCGCGGCGGGGCGCGTCGTGGTCACCGGCATGGGCAAGTCCGGCCATGTCGCGCGCAAGCTGGCCGCCACCCTCGCCTCCACCGGCACGCCGGCGCTGTTCGTCCACCCGGCGGAGGCGTCGCACGGCGATCTCGGCATGATCGTGCCGGGGGACGTGGTGCTGGCGCTGTCCAATTCCGGGGAAACCGCGGAACTCGCAGACCTGATCGAGCATGCGCGCCGCTTCGGCCTGAAACTCATCGCCATCACCGGGCGCGCCGGCAGCACGCTCGCCGCCGCGGCGGACGCGGTGCTGCTGCTGCCGCCGGCGCGGGAGGCGTGCCCGCTCGGCCTCGCCCCCACCACCAGCACGACCATGCAGCTCGCGCTCGGCGATGCGCTGGCGGTGGCGCTGCTGACGCGGCGCGGCTTCGGCCGCGCCGATTTCCGGCGCATCCATCCGGGCGGCCGGCTCGGCGCGCGGCTGCGGCGCGTGCGCGACCTGATGCATGGCGATGACGCGATGCCCCTGGCGCCGCCCGACCTGCCGATGGATGCCGCGCTGCTGCGCATGACGGAACGGCGCTTCGGCTGCCTCGGCATCGTCGATGCGGCGGGGCGGCTCATCGGCATCGTCACCGACGGCGATCTGCGCCGCGCGATGGGGCCGGACCTGCTGGCCCGCCGGGTCGGCGAGATCATGACGCACGCGCCGCGCACCATCGCGCCGGAGGCGCTGGCCGCCGACGCGCTGCGGGCGATGAACCAGGGCGCGCACCCGATCACCACGCTGTTCGTGGTGGATGCCGGCGGCATCCCGCGCGGCATCCTGCACGTCCACGACCTGCTGCGCGCGGGGGTGGCATGAGCGGCAGCGCCAAACTGCTGCGGGAGCCGGCACAGGGCGCTGCCCTGCCACGGCCGGCGCACCCGCGCGGCATCAACCCGCGGCTGGCGCGGCGGCGCTGGGGCGTGGGCATCGCCAAGCGGCTGCTGCCGGTCGCCGCGCTGGCGCTGCTCGCCTCGATCGCGCTGTGGCCGGAATTCGCGCGCGAGACCAGCCGCGCCCGCCTCGCCTACCGCCGCGACGCGGTGGCGGCACAGAGCGGGATGATGACGCAGGCGAGCTATCACGGCGTCGATGAACGCGGCCGGCCCTACACCATGACCGCGGCGCAGGCGCACCAGATCTCCCCCGAGCGCGTCAACCTGACCGAGCCGAAGGGCGACGTGACGCTGGAATCGGGCAACTGGCTGATGGTGCAGTCGCATCGCGGCGTCTATCTCCAGCATCTCGACGATCTCGACCTGTCGCATGACGTGCTGATCTACCGCGACGACGGCACCACCATCGCGACCGAGGCGGCGACCGTCGATCTGAAGGCGGGCGCCGCGGCCGGTGCCGACATGGTGCATGCCGAAGGCCCGTTCGGCTCGCTGGACGCCCAGGGCTTCGCGCTGACCGACAAGGGATCGGCCATCCAGTTCTTCGGCCCCGGCCGACTGGTGCTGAACAGCGCGCGTCACAGCCCATGAACGCCCGGCTGCCGGCGCTTGCGCTGGCCGCGCTGCTGCCCTGCGCCGCGGCGGCGCAGCCGATCGACATGTCCTCCGGCGGGCCGGTGGAGGTGACCGCGCGCGGCCAGTTCGAATGGCGCCAGGACGACCAGGAAGTGATCGCGACCGTCGATTGCCGGGCGGTGCGCGGCGACGTGACGGTGCTGGCCGACCGCATGGTCGCGCATTACCGCAAGAAGGGCACCGGCCCCGGCGGCGCCGCGGGCCTCGCCACCCCCGCCCCGGCGCCCGGGCAGAAGCCGGCCGACGCCGCCACCGACGCCGAGAACGGCGGCAACGAGGTGTATCGCCTGGATGCCGAGGGCCATGTCCGCATCCTCACCCCGACCGACGATGCGGTGGGCGACAAGGCGGTCTATGACATCGACCAGGCGGTGCTGGTGATGACCGGGCGGCATCTGCGCCTGACCACGCCGCAGGACGTGATGACGGCGCGCGACAGCCTGGAATACTGGTCGCAACTGCATATGGCGGTCGGCCGCGGCGATGCCGTGGTGGTGACGGATGACGGCCGCCGCCTCGCCGCCGATACGCTGGTCGCCTACACCACCCCGCCGGACGAGGCGAAGGCCGCCGGCCCGACGCCGGCCGTCGTCCAGCCCGCCGTGCCGGGCAAGCCGCAGGACCCGCTGCTCGCCGCCTCCGGCAAGCTCAAGCGGGTCGAGGCGTTCGGCAACGTGGAGGTGCGCACGCAGGTCGATACCGTACGCGGCGACCGCGGCGTCTATGTGCCGGCGACCGGCATCGCCCGCGTGCTCGGCCATGTCCGCGTGACGCATGGCGACAATCAGATCAACGGACCCGCCGCCGACGTGAACATGCAGACCGGCATCGCCCATATCATCAGCGCCCCCGGCCAGCGCGTGGAGGGGCTGATCATGCCCAATGCCGGCCAGCCGGCGCCCGCCCCCACCCCCGGCGCACCGGCCGCGCCGGCCCCGGCCGCCACGCCGAAGGCCGCGCCATGACCGGGCTGCGCGTGGTGAAGGGCGGCGCGCCGGTCGCCGCCTTCGGCGCCACCCCGGGCGCCGGCCCGGTCACCGGGCCCGGCAGCGGCCTGTCGGCCAACGGCGTCGGCAAGGTCTACAAGAAGCGGCCGGTGGTGCGGAACGTCTCGATCGCGGTGCGGCGCGGCGAGGCGGTCGGGCTGCTCGGACCGAACGGCGCCGGCAAGACCACCACCTTCTATATGATCGTCGGGCTGGTGCGGCCCGACACCGGCGCGATCCGGCTGGACGGCACCGACATCACCGGCCTGCCGATGTACCGCCGCGCCCGCCTCGGCATCGGCTACCTGCCGCAGGAGGCGAGCATCTTCCGCGGCCTGAACGTCGAGCAGAACGTGATGGCGGCGCTGGAAGTGGTGGAGTTCGACCGCGACCGGCGCGAACAGATGGCCGACGAGCTGCTGGCCGAGTTCGGCATCGGCCATCTGCGCCGCACCCCCTCCCTCGCGCTGTCGGGCGGCGAGCGGCGGCGGCTGGAGATCGCCCGCGCGCTGGCCACCCAGCCGAGTTACATCCTGCTCGACGAGCCGCTGGCCGGCATCGACCCGATCGCGGTGGGCGAAATCCGCGACCTGGTGTCCCACCTGAAGGACCGCGGCATCGGCGTGCTGATCACCGACCACAATGTCCGCGAGACGCTGGAGATCATCGACCGCGCCTACATCATGCATGATGGCCAGGTGCTGATGGAAGGCCGGCCGCAGGAAGTGGTGGCCCACGAAGGCGTGCGCCGCGTGTATCTGGGGGAGCGGTTCAGCCTGTAGGCGATCGCGCTGCCCGCCTCGCCGGCCGCCGCCGACCCATTCTACAGCCGACTCGAAATATTACGCATCCGGCTTCAAATACCCCCTCGCAAACGTTTTGCGTTCGGTGTAATACACGTGCATGAGACATGCGGAGGCGCGCCGCGCCGTGTCCCGGGAGTGTGCCGTGCTGATGAAGGACGCCAGGACGGCGGTCGGCTATGCCGACGACCCGGAGGGAGAGGACGGCGGCAGCGGCCCGGTGCCGCTGACCGAACTGCGGGAGGCGCTGGCCGCCGCCCGCATCCGCACCCTCTACCAGCCGATCGTCCGCATGGCCGACCGGATGCCGGTGGCGGTGGAGGTGCTGGCCCGGCTGGCGCACCCGACCCGGGGCATCGTCGCCCCTGACCTGTTCGTGCCGCAGATCGAGGATGCCGGCCTCGCCCTCGACCTGACGGAGGAGGTGGGGCGCGCCGCCTTCGCCGACTGGGCGGGGAACCGGCTGGCCCGCGCCCACCTGTCGCTCGGCCTGAATTTTCCGCTCGACGTCCTGCTGATGCCGGCCGCGCTGGACTGGCTGGACGCGACGCGCGAGGCCGCCGGCGTCCCGGCGCGGCACGTGACCATCGAACTCACCGAAAGCCGGCCGGTCAGCCATCAGCGCGAACTCGCGGCGGCGGTGGCGCGGCTGCGCCGCCTCGGCTACCGGCTGGCGATCGACGATGTCGGGCCGGCGCTGCGCGACCATCGCAGCCTGCTCGACATGGCATTCAGCACCGTCAAGCTCGACAAGGGCGTGGTGGGGGAGGCGCTGCACTGCCCCGCCGCGCGCGCCTTCGTCGAACAGGCCATCGCCGCCGCCCATGACGCCGACATGGACGTGGTGGCGGAAGGGATCGCGACGCCGGCGCACTGGGCCCGCATGGCCGATCTCGGCGCCGACATGGCGCAGGGTTATCTGGTGGCGCGGCCGCTCGCCGCGTCGCAGGTCGCCGGCTGGCAGCGCGGCTGGGTGGGTCAGACGGTCGGCGTCCAGGGGCCGGCCACGGCATAGGCTTCCTGCTCGCCGGGCCAGGGCGGCATGGTGGCGCCCAGCGCCACCAGCGGTGCCGTGCCGTCGCAGCGGAACTGGAACGCGGTGCCGACCGGCAGCGACAACGCCACACCCGGCGCGAGCGGGACCGTCACCTCCTCCTCCCCCAGCCGGCGCCACATCCGCCCGTGGCCGGCGACGATGTACCAAAGCTCCTCCACAGTATGGTGGGCGACCGGCCTTGCCACCGCCCCGGGCGGCAGCGTGAACAGCGCCATGCCGCCGCGCGTGGTGCCGCACAGCACCCGCACCTCCGACCCGTCGGGCGCGATCACCACCGGCGCGGTGCCGGATGACGCCGTTGCCAATGCCATGACCCTGCCCTCCGCGGATGCCGCGCAGTGTCACATGACGGCGGGCCGGCGCAACGGGGGCGGCGGCCGGATGGACGGCGCGGCGTTTCGCCGCCACGCTGGCGCCCCGACCGGAAGGAGGATGCGTGGTGCCCGACTGGCTGCCGCAGGAGGCGATCCGCCGCAAGCGCGACGGCGCGGCGCTGACCGCCGATGAGATCGCCGCGCTGGTCGGCGCGCTGACCAGCGGCGCGCTGGCCGATGCCCAGGCCGGCGCCTTCGCCATGGCGGTGTTCCTGCGCGGCATGACCGACGCCGAGACGGTCGCGCTGACGCTGGCGATGCGCGATTCCGGCGCGGTGCTGGACTGGCAGGCGGCGGGCATCACCGGGCCGGTGGTGGACAAGCACTCGACCGGCGGGATCGGCGACAAGGTCAGCCTGATCCTCGCCCCGCTGCTCGCCGCCTGCGGCGCGTTCGTGCCGATGATCTCCGGCCGCGGCCTCGGCCACAGCGGCGGCACGCTCGACAAGCTCGCCGCCATCCCTGGCTACCGCACCGATGTCCCGCGCGAGCGGTTCGCCGCCGTGGTGCGGCAGGTCGGCTGTGCGGTGATCGGCCAGACCGACGACATGGCGCCGGCCGACCGCCGGCTCTACGCCGTCCGCGACGTGACCGCGACGGTGGAGAGCCTGCCGCTGATCGTCGCCTCCATCCTGTCGAAGAAACTGGCCGAGGGGCTGGGGGCACTGGTGCTGGACGTGAAATGCGGCAGCGGCGCGTTCATGGCGACGCTGGATCAGGCGCGGGCGCTGGCCGGGGCGCTGGTCACGGTCGCGCGCGGCGCCGGCCTGCCGACCGCGGCGCTGGTGACGGACATGAACCAGGCGCTTGGCCCGAATGTCGGCAACGCGCTGGAGGTCGCCGAATCGATCGACCTGCTGACCGGCCGCGAAGCCGATCCGCGGCTGCTGGCGGTGACGCTGGCGCTGGCGGCGGAGGCGCTGGTGCTGGCCGGGATCGCCGCTGATGCCGCC
>JAKAZX010000148.1 GCA_021826485.1 Pseudomonadota bacterium
TTTCGCGATTGCTACCCTTGGCTTCACGCTGTCGCTGCAGATCTCCGTCCTCGTGTTTCCCGACTGGACGGGCGGCGCAGGCGGTATTGCGCCACCGCTTCTCGCCGGCGGCGAGCCGCGCTGGCAGGCGGCGGTGATCCTGGCATTCCTGGTCATTGCCGCGATCATCTCTGATATCCTACTGTCGCTGCGATTTCGCCCGGCGTTCTTCATGGTCCGCACGAACCCCGAGCTGGCGGCGGCGTGCGGCGTCCCGGTGGTGCGGACGAAGATCCTCGCATTCGTCGTCTCCGGCGTGCTCGCGGGGATCGCCGGCGGCTGCTACGGCGGCCTCTACGGCTATGTCGTGCCGACCGATGTCTTCACCCTGAACTGGAGCGTGGTGCCGCTTGCGGCCTCCATCCTCGGCGGGATGGACACGACCTTCGGCCCGCTGCTGGGCGCGGTTCTGCTCCGCGGGCTGGAGGAACTGGCGCGGACCATGATCGGCGGTGTGGGCTATCAGGTAGTCTATGGCGCGGTCATCATCCTGTTCATCGTGCTGTTGCCGCGGGGGATCATCAGTCTCTTCCGTCGCCCGGCCGGCACCACCCCCGCCGCGCGGCGCTGACCGATGGGCGAAACCCTCCGCATCGAAAGCGTGGTCGTAGCCTTCGGCGGCCTGCGCGCGCTCGACGATGTCAGCACGACCTTCGAGGGCTCACAGATCACTGGGCTGATCGGCCCCAACGGCTCGGGCAAAAGCACGCTCGTCAACACGCTGTCCGGACAGATCCGTCCGCACAGCGGCAGGATCTGGTTCGGCGCGACGGAAGTGACGGCCATCCGTGCCGATCGCCTGGTTCATCGCGGGATCGCCCGCACCTATCAGATTCCCCGCGTTCCCTTGCAACTGACGCTGGAGGAGGTCATCAGCGTCCCGCTGATCTACGGACGCGGCCGCGAGCATCTGCTGCCGGGCTTGGTCGACGCCATCAGCATTGCGCGGTTCTGCGGCCTCGCTGGCTCCGTCGGCAGGCCATGCGGGCAGCTTTCGGTGACCGATTTGCGCCGACTGGAAATCGCCCGCGCGCTCGCCTGCGGCCCGTCAGTGCTGCTGCTCGACGAGGTGATGGCAGGACTGTCGCACAGCGATTCGACGGCGGTCATCTCACTGGTGCAGGAGATTCACGCGGCCGGCGTCGCCGTCGTGATCGTCGAGCATGTGATGCGCATCATCACCACGCTGTGCCATCGTGTCGTTGTATTGAACAACGGCAGATTGCTGGCGAGCGGCACGCCGCCTGTCGTGCTGGCCGATCCCGCGGTGCGGGAGGCCTATCTCGGCAAGGGCTTCGCCGCATGAGGCAGTTTGCAGCGCAACTCGGCAGCGCAGGCTACGGACGGCTCAAGGTGCTGGGCGCACTGGATGTCGTGGTCCGTTCCGGGCAGATGCTGGTCATCCTCGGGTCGAACGGAGCCGGCAAGACCACTGCGCTCAAAGCGATCATGGGAACCGTCGCGAGCGAAGGCCGCCGCGTGGTGCTCGATGACACCGATCTCAGCCGGCACCCATCCTGGCGGCTGCCGGTCATGGGTGTCGTGCTTGTTCCCGATGGTGCCCGCTGCTTCCCCAATCTCAGCATTCTCGACAATCTCCGCGGCGCACGCCTTGCCGTCGGCGGGCGGGTCAGGACGGCGGAGGCGGACCTGCTGGAAGGCGTCTTCCGCTTCTTCCCCGTGCTCGGCCAGCGCAGCGCATCGATGGCGGGCACGCTCAGCGGCGGCCAGCGGCAGATGCTCGCCATCGGGCGCGCGCTGATGACCGAACCGCGTGCGCTGCTGCTCGATGAACCCTCCGCCGGGCTTGCGCCCAGGATCGTCGAGGAACTGTTCATGTCCCTTGGGGAGATCAAGCGCCGGCAGGGCTGTGCCATCGTGATGGCGGAACAGAATGTCGGCTATGCGACGCAGGTCGCCGATGATTGCGTGGTGCTCGAGGAGGGCCGCGCGGCGCTTGCCGGCCGCATGGCCGACGTGGTGCAGCACGAACGCCTGCGCACGGCCTATCTTGGCCTGTAGTGGACAGGGAAATGCAGCGAGGGATGAAGCCATGCCGCGCGTGACGGAAGATGTCGCCATCGTCGGCATCGGCGAGACGCCGGTCGGCCGGTTGCCGGGGATGAGTTCCGTCGAGATCCAGGCGCAGGCGGTGCTGGCTGCACTCGCCGATGCCGGCTTCGCGCTGTCGGACCTCGACGGGATCATCAATCTCGATCCCTACGCGACACCGAACAGCATGTTCTCGACAACGCTCAGTGAATATCTGGGCGTCCGACCGCGGTTTTCCACAACGATCGATGTCGGCGGCACGGTCACCGGCATGACCATGCTCCAGCAGGCCGCCTGGGCGATCGAGTCCGGGTTCTGCACCGTTGCCGCCTGCGTCTATGGGGAAAACACGCTCACCGGACGGGCCGACAATACGCAGGGGCTGCACATGCAGAATCTGCTCGGCGGCGAGGAGTGGGAGGAGCCGTTCGGCTGCCAGGCGATGGTCATTCCCTACGCGCTGGTCGCCCAGCGCTATTTCGATCTCTACGGCGCCGGCCCGGACGATCTCGGCGCGGTCGCCGTCACCACCCGTGCGCACGCGCTGCTCAACGACAACGCGCAGATGCGCAAGCCGATCACGCTGGCCGATCATCACGCCAGCCGGCCGATCAGCTCGCCGCTGCGGCTGCTCGACTGCTCGCTGATTTCTGACGGCGGCGGCGCCGTTATCCTGGTCAGCGGAACAGCCGCCCGAAAGCGCGGTCTGCGCGGGGTTCGCATCCGCTCCATGGCCATGCGTACCACTCACAACAGCGCCGCCGTGATGCCCGACATATCGGGCTTCGGCATGGCGGAAGCCGCGCGCGATGCGTTCGCCAGTGCGGGTGTCGCCGTCTCCGACATTGACGTTGCGCAGCTTCATGACGCTTTCACGATCTCGGTGCTCGTGACACTCGACGCGCTCGGCTTCTGCCCGCCCGGCGAAGCCGGCGCCTACGTCCGCTCCGGTGCCACCTCGCTCGGCGGCCGATGTCCGGTGAACACGCATGGCGGGCTGCTGTCGCAGGCGCATGTCGGGGGCATGCTGCATATCGTCGAGGCAGTGCGGCAGTTGCGCGGTGCCGCCGGCCGGCGTCAGGTGCCCGACGCCCGGCTTGCAGCCGTCAGCGGCAATGGCGGCGTGTTTTCGGTCTGCGGCGTCATGGTCCTGGAGCAGGAGCGCGCGGCATGACCGCCGCACAGGAAGATCCCGACTGGGCCGGCCTGCGGGCCGTCCTGCCGCGAGCGACCGCCGCCAGCCGTCCGTTCTGGGACGGCTGCCGGCGCGGGGAACTTCTGCTGTCGCACTGCAATGTCTGCGGCCACGTGTTCTACTATCCGCGCCGGCACTGCCCGTCCTGCGCCGCGCTTGACCCGGGATGGAAGCGCAGCACCGGACGTGGGCAGGTGTTCTCGTTCACCGTCGTCGCGGTGTCGTTCCACGGCAGCGGATGGGAGTCGCAGCTTCCCTACACCGTGGTTCTGGTCGATCTCGACGATGGACCACGGATGATGAGCCGGTTGATCGGCCCCGGACGGGAGAGCGTGGCATCAGGCGACCGGGTGGAGGTGGTGTTCCCGGAAATCGACGGCCAGCGCCTGCCCTTCTTCCGAAAGTCCGGTTGAGCATCAAGAACGCGCCAGGACGGCAACCCACAACAGCGGAGGAGAAGACCATGACACGTTCGGCCAAGTTCGTCAGGCGGCGCGATGCGTTGATCGGGACGGCAGCGACGCTCCTGTTCGCGACGCAGGCCCGCGCAGCGGACGATGCGATCGTGATCGGCGTGCCGATGCCGCTCACCGGCGTTCTGGCGCAAGGCGGCCAGACCATCCTTGGCGGCATCAAATACTTCACCGAGCAGACCAACAAGCAGGGCGGCGTCCTGGGCCGCCAGATCAAGCTGCTGATCGAGGACACCAAGAGCGAGCCGAACACCGCGGCGACGATGGCGGCGAAGCTGGCAACCGAGGATAACGTCTTCGCCTTCGTCGGCGGCTACGGCTCGACCGCCGATTTCGCCATGCTGCAGAGCGTGAAGCGCTACAAGCCGATCTTCATCCACACCGCCTCGTCCTCCGTCCGCATCGAGCATGCCTTCGGGCAGGAGGACTGGTACTATCACGTCTATATCTGGGACTATCACCGGCAGAAGGCAGCCGTGCGGTTCCTGTCGGCCATCCAGCCGAAGGTTCGGACGGTCGCCCTCGCCTATGAAGATGGACTGTATGGATCGGATGCGGCGAAATTCGCCGAGCAGTATCTGAAGGCGGCCGGCTTCGACCTGGTCATGCGCGAACCGTTCAAGAGCGGCAGTCCGGACTTCTCGCCGATCCTGACCCGCGTGAAGTCCGCAGATCCGGACGCCTTCCTGTTCGTCGGCTACTCCGGCGACAACGTGCAGATGGTACGCCAGGAAAGCAGCCTGGGCGTGAAGCCGAAGCTGACGATCGTCGTCACCGCCGGCGACAAGCGGGCCGACTATGGCGATTTCGGCATCGGCACCGCCGAGATCGCCGAATGGGCCGCCGAGGAAACGGTGCCCGGGAACGAGGCCTGGGTGAAGAAGACCCTGGCGGATACCGGCATGACCTCCATCCCGCCGCCGTTCCTGCAGGGCTACACGGCAATGGAAACGCTGGTGGACGCGATCCGTGCCGCCAACAGCACCGACAAGGCCGCAGTGCTGAAGCAACTCGATACGCTCACCTTCGACACACCGTACGGCAAGCTGAAATACCGCGCGTCGGAGGCAGCGAAGCATCAGCTTCTGAGTGACGAGAACATCGTCCTGGTGCAGTTCACGAGGACGGGGGAGGATGTGGTGCTGCCGCCCGACCGGGCCGATGCGAAGCTGATTTATCCCGCCCCATGACCGCGGCGACGGATGATGCTCCGGTTCGCGTCAGCGTCGAGGACGGGATCGCCGTCCTCGTGCTCGCGATGCCGACGCGGCGCAACGCTCTCTCCGCTGCACTCGTCGGCGCCTGCCTGGATGCGCTCGGGCAGCCGCCGGTTCGGGCGGCGCGGGCGCTCGTGCTTGCCGGCGATGGGCCGGCATTCTGCGCCGGTGCCGATATCGGCGACCTGCTCGGTGCCGGGTGGCTCACGGCAAACCCGCTCGGACCGACGCCGATGGATCTTTTCGAGGCGATCCACCGGGACCCCCGACCCGTGATCGCCGCGGCCACCGGCCTCGTGCTCGGCGGCGGGTTCGAGCTGACGCTCTGCTGCGACCTCGTGGTCGCGGCGGCCGATGCGGTGTTCGCGTTCCCCGAAATTGCGCATGGCGTGATGCCCAATACCGGTCTGCTGCTGCTCGGCAGTCTCATCGGGCCGCGCCGCGCGCTGGAACTCGTGCTGACGCGCCGGCGGCTGGCGGCAGCCGAGGCCTTCGCAGTCGGTCTCGCCAGCAGCGTCGAACCGCCCGAGGCGACCCGCCCCGCCGCCATCGCCCTGGCGCGGCGCATCGTCACCGGTGCACCGCCAACCGCGATCGCCGCCGCAAAACGGAGCATGCGGCACGGCAGCAGCGACATCGACTGGGCCTTCGTCCGCGCATCACTCGCCCACCTGTCGCCGGCGGAATGGCAGGAAGGCCTCCACGCATTCACGCAGCGCCGACAGCCCGATTATGACCCGTTCTGGAGGAACCATGCCGCAGGAAATGTCTGATCGGACAGCGGCGCGGCAGCCCGCGCAGTTCCGCATCTTCGATCTGCATCATCATGTCGGCTCGCTCGACATGGTGGCCGGGGCCGGTGCTGCGAAGGCGGCAGGCTCCGACATGGCTGCGGATGCGGCGCGGCGCATCGCGTTCATGGATGCCCACAATATCGCCGAGGCTCTCATCATGCCGGCGAACGGCTATCCGGCACCGAACGGGATTGCCGATACGCGGCGGATCAATGACGGCATCGCCGCCTATCGCGACCGTCATCCCGATCGTTTCCCGGCGGCGCTCGGCACCGTCAGCCCACTTGAGGGTGAAGGCTCGCTCGACGAGATCGACCGCTGCATCGGCGCGCTGCGCATGAAGGGGATCGTCTGGCATCACCGCTTCCAGGGCGCGGCGGTCGATCATCCGATGATGGACCGGCTGCTGGCGCGCGTGGAGGAGCATGGCGTTCCCGCCTTCATCCATATCATCGCCGACTCCACGCTGGAATCACCGTGGAAGCTGGAGGTTCTGGCGGACCGCTTCCCGGGGATCACCTTCGTCGCGCTCGACGGATTCTCCTCCCCCGATCACGCGCACTGGATGCCCTATCTCGCCGGCAAGCATCCGAACATCGTGTTCGACACCGGCGTGATGGTGCCGGTGTCGCATCTCATCGAGAGCTTCGTGCAGAAGCTGGGCGCCCACCGGCTGCTGCTCGGGACCGATTTCTACTCCTCCCCTAAACTGTTCAGCCACCCGTTCCCGATCTACGAGCTGCTGGCATCCGACCTCACCGACCAGCAATGCCGCGACATCCTGGGCGACAATGCGCGGCGGCTGCTGGGGCTGCCCCTCTGATCCGCGACGTTCGGCTGTTTCATGGCGCGCCGTGCGCGCACGGATAGGCAATGGCATCAGCGGAACAGGCTGCGTACGACACGATCCGAAGCGGCATCACCGCCGGCCGGCTGCGCAGCGGAATGCATCTGAGCGCCGGGGAATTCGCAAACCAGCTCGGCATCAGCCGCACGCCGGTGCGCGAGGCGCTGCGCCGCCTGCATGCCGAAGGGTTCGTGGAGTTCCTGCCCAACCGCGGCGCCTACGTCACCTCATGGACGCATCACGACATCGAGGAAGTGTTCAGGCTGCGCATCGTGCTGGAAAGCCATGCCGCGGAGCTTGCGGCCGCGCGCCTGGATGAAGGCCAGATCGAACGGCTGCGCGCCCTCGCAGCCTCGATCGAGCAGCTCGTCGCGGAACGGCCGGCCCGCTACCTCGACAGGGTCGCCGAGCAGAACCGGGAGTTTCATCAGATCATCGTCGCCGCCGCTTCCAGCCGGCGCCTGGCGGCGATGATCGCCGGGCTGGTCGAGATGTCGCTGGTGGTGCGCACCTTCACCTCCTACTCGGCGGACGATCTCGCCCGCAGCATGGCGCATCATCGCGAGCTGCTCACCGCCTTCGCGCGCCGCGACGGGACATGGGCCGGCTATGTCATGCGCAACCATATCCGCGCCGCCTACCATGTGTTCATCGCATCGCTCAGCACGGCGCCGAATGATCCCGCATCCGACATCCGCCCCGTTGCGTCGGGCGGAACCGGGAGTGGCTACGCGGCGGGACCGCTGCCGTCCGTCGTCGTGACCAGGCCGTCGGCGAAATCGCCCTCCCGTCTCCCACGGGGGCGCGCCGAGGGCGGCCCGTAGCCGCCGCCGCCGCCGAGCCCCAGCGTCACGATATCGCCCTTCTGCAGCCACGCCTCGTCCTTGGAGCGCAGATGGAAGGTCCGGTCGCCGCGGCGGATTTCGCAGAATCCGGTGGTGCCGGGCCGGCCGCCCAGCAGCCCGTCCGGCGCGCGGCGGAAGCGGTCGCTGTACAGCGCGACCTTCACACCGTCCGTGAGGATTTCGCAGCGGCGCAGGAAGCCGACGCCGCCGCGCTGCGCGCCCTCCCCGCCGCTGTCGGGACGCAGGCTGTATTCGGTCACCCGGAAGAAGTCGAAATCCTGGTCCAGTGCCTCCACCGGCGTGTTCGAGCAGTTCGACAGCGGGCCGTCCACGGCATCGCAACCGTCGCTGGTCGAAGACCCGCCATACCCGCCACCGCTGATCTCCAGATAGACCGACCAGCCTTCCGGTTTCAGATGCGACAGCACGCTCACCGTCGTCGTGTCGAAGCCGCTGGCAATGGCCTGCTCCGGCACCGCCTGCGCCAGCGCCTTCATCACGGCGTTCCAGGCGCGGAAACATGCCTCCATCCGCGCGCGCACCGGCGCCGGCGGCCGCGGATTGAGCAGGGAGCCGAGCGGCGCCGCGATCGTCACCGGGCGCGCCGCGCCGGCATTGAACGGGATGTCCGGGCTGGTCAGCACCGCCTTGACGCAGGACAGCGCCGCGGACTGCGTCGACGCGAACGGCGCATTCAGGTTGCGGCGCACCTGCGGCGCGGTGCCGGTGAAGTCGATCGCGATCGTGTCGTCCCGCACCGTGACGGTCGCGCGGACCGGCAGCGGCGCGTCGCCTTCCCCGTCGTCGTCCACCGCGTCCTCGCCGACATAGACGCCATCGGGCACCGCCCGGATCGCCGCGCGCATGCGCGTTTCGGAATAATCCTGCAGGGCCGCCATTACCACCGTCACCAGCTCCGCGCCGTAGCGGTCGGCCAGCTCCTCGATCCGCGCACGTCCGATGGCATTCGCCGCCATCTGCGCGTCGAAATCGCCCATCGTCTGGTGGGGCACCCGCACGTTCGCGCGCAGCAGCCGTTCGAAATTCCCGCCGTGCCAGTCGCGCGCCATGTTCAGCTTCAGCGGCGGGATGATCAGTCCTTCGGACCAGACATCGGTGGCAAGCGGATTGAGGCCCGGGCTGCCGCCGCCGAGATCGAGGTGATGCGCGACCGAGGCCGAGAAGCCCAGCACCCGGCCGCGGTGAAAGATCGGGTGGAACAGGAACACGTCCTGCAGATGCTGCCCGCCGGAATACGGATCGTTGATCGCGAAGAAGTCGCCGGGCTCCAGTGTCTCCACCGGATACAGCGCGGCGCAGGGCTGGAAGATGCGGCCGATGGTGCCGAGCTGCATCGGGATCAGCTCGGCCTGCGCGACGGTGTTGCCCCGTGCATCCAGCAGCGCCGCCGAGCCGTCGCGCGCTTCGCGCAGCACGGTGGAATAGGCGGATCGCACCAGCTTCGCCCCCATTTCGCGCGCCGCCGCGATCAGCGCCTGGCTGATGACGGCGTAATCGACCGGATCCAGCGTCATGCGTCGGCCCTGTGCAGGA
>JAKAZX010000149.1 GCA_021826485.1 Pseudomonadota bacterium
CGAGCGAAGGGGAGGCGGCGATGCATGTCCTGATTATCGGTGCGGCAGGAATGATCGGCCGCAAGCTCGCCGCGCGGCTGGCCGCGGACGGCGCGCTGGGGGGCCAGGCGATCACCGCGTTCTCCCTGGTCGATGTGGTGGCGCCGGAAGCGCCGGCCGGCACGCGGGCGAAGGTTGCCACCGAGGCGCTGGACCTGTCCGCGCCGGGCGCCGCGGCGCGCAGCATCGCGGGCCGGCCGGATGTGATCTTCCATCTGGCGGCCATCGTCTCCGGCGAGGCGGAAGCGGATTTCGACAAGGGCTACCGGATCAACCTGGACGGCACGCGCGCCCTGTTCGAGGCGATCCGGCAGGAGGGGCTGCGGCAGGCATACGTGCCGCGCGTGGTGTTCACGTCCTCCATCGCGGTGTTCGGCGCGCCGTTCCCGGACGCGATCGGCGATGAGTTCTTCACCACGCCGCTGACCAGCTACGGCACGCAGAAGGCGATCGACGAGCTGCTGCTGGCCGATTATTCGCGCCGCGGCTTCCTCGACGGCATCGGCATCCGCCTGCCGACCATCTGCATCCGGCCGGGCAAACCGAACAAGGCTGCCTCGGGCTTCTTCTCCAACATCCTGCGTGAACCGCTGGCCGGGCAGGAAGCGGTGCTGCCGGTCGGCGAGGACGTGCGCCACTGGCATGCCAGCCCGCGCGCCGCGGTCGGCTTCCTGCTGCACGCCGCGACGCTGGCGACGGCGGAACTCGGCGCACGGCGCAATCTGACGATGCCCGGCCTATCGGCAACCGTCGGCGAACAGATCGCGGCGCTGCGCAAGATTGCCGGGGAGCGGGCGGTGAAGCTGATCCGCCGCGAGCCCGATGCGGTGATCGCCGGTATCGTCGCCGGCTGGCCGCGCAATTTCGATGCGCGGCGCGCGACCGCCCTCGGCTTCCGCGCCGAACGGTCGTTCGAGGACATCATCCGCGTGCATATCGACGATGAGTTGGGCGGCACGCTGCCGTGACATGACGTGAGCGACGCCGCCGCGCAGTATCAGCACGGCAACCTGCTCTGGCAGCGCGGCGCGCGGGAGGACGCCGTGGCGGCATACGCATCTGCCGTCGCGCTGGACCCTGACAATGCCGACGCGCGCAACAACCTCGGCAACGCGCTGGTCGAACTCGGGCGGTCGGAAGCGGCGATCCCGCATCTGGCGGAGGCGCTGGCGCTGCGGCCGGATCATGCGCCGGCGCACTACAATCTCGGCAATGCGCTGGTCGCCGCCGGGCGCGGCGCCGAGGCGGAGGAGCGGTTTCGCAGCGCGCTGCGGCTCGACCCCCGGCATGCCGGTGCGCTCAACAATCTCGGCAATCTGCTGCGTACGTTGCAACGGCCGGAGGAAGCGGCGGAATGCTACCGGCGCGTCATCGCGCTGCACCCCACGCTCGCCGGCGCGCACAACAATCTGGGGTCGGTGCTGCTGGCGCTGCACCGGCCGGAAGCGGCGGAGGTCGCATTGCGCGAGGCGCTGCGGCTGCACCCCGACTATGCCGATGCCGCCAACAATCTCGGCGGGGCGCTGCTGGCGCTGGACGGGCCGGATGCGGCGCTGGAGGCGTTCCGCCGCGCCGTCGCGCTCGATCCGTCGCAGGCGCAGGCCCGGTTCGGGGAAAGCCTGGCGCTGCTCGCGCTCGGCCGGTTCCGGGAGGGCTGGGCAGCATACGAAAGCCGCTGGCTCGATCCGCGCTTTCGCGAGGACGAACGCAGTTACGACATGCCGGCCTGGAACGACGCGGCGACACAGGACGTGGCCGGGCGCACGGTGCTGCTGCATGCCGAACAGGGGCTGGGCGATACGATCCAGTTCGTGCGCTATGCCCCGCTGCTGCGCGAACGCGGCGCCCGCGTGGTGCTGGAGGTGCAGCCGGCGCTGCTGACGCTGCTGGCGCCACTCGGCGACCACGCAATCGCCGCAGGAGACCCCCTGCCCGCCTGCGATCTGCACTGCCCGATGCTGAGCCTGCCGCGGCTGTTCGGCACCGAGTTGCCGACCGTCCCAGCGCACATCCCGTATCTGACGGCCGATGCGGAGCGGCGCGACGCCTGGCGGCGGCGGCTCGGCCCGCGCAACGGGCTGCGGATCGGCCTCGCGATCTCCGGCAGTCCTGAGCATCCGGACGATCCGCTGCGTTCGATACCAGCCGCCGCGCTGTCACCGCTGCTCGCGGTGCCCGGCGTCGCCTTCCACCTCGTGCAGAAGGATGTGCGCGCGGCGGATGCCGCGGTGCTGCGCGGGTATCCCCACGTCACGATCCATGCCGAGCACCTCGGCGACTTCGAGGACACCGCCGCGCTGCTGTGCGAACTCGATCTGCTGGTCAGCGTCGATACCTCGGTCGCCCATCTCGGCGGCGCGCTGGGCCTGCCGGTCTGGCTGCTGGTGCAGTTCGGCGCGGATTTCCGCTGGCTGCGCGTGCGGGAGGACAGCCCCTGGTATCCCACCATGCGCCTGTTCCGGCAGACGGAGGCGCAGCGCTGGGCGCCGGTGGTGGCGCGCATCGCCGATACGCTTGCCCGCCGCGTCAGGGCACAAGCTGGATCTGCGCGTCCCGCATCGCCTGCAATGTCTGCGCCCGCCGGCTGAGCACTTCGTCCAGCCAGTCGCTGCGCATCTCAGGCACCGAGGACAGCAGCAGCTCGGTATAGGGATGGTAGGGCGGCGCGAACACCTTCGCGGTCTCGCCGCCGGCCACCAGCTTGCCCTTCAGCATCACCACGACCTTGTTGGCGATGCGCTTCACGGTGCCGAGATCGTGGGTGATAAACAGATAGGCAAGGCCGAGTTCGTCCTGCAGGCGCTTCAGCAGGCGCAGAATCTCCTCGCCCACGAGCTGATCGAGCGCGCTCGTCACCTCGTCGCAGATGATCAGATCGGGTTCGGCGGCCAGCGCGCGGGCGATGCCGACGCGCTGCTTCTGGCCGCCGGACAGTTCGCCCGGCTTGCGGCCGATGAAATGCTCCGGCAGGTCCATCATGCGCAGCAGTTCCAGCACGCGCGCGCGCACCTGTTCGCGCGGGCGGCCGAAATAGAACTGCACCGGCCGACCGATGATCTCAAGCAGCGTCTGATTCGGGTTCAGCGCCACATCGGGCATCTGGTAGATCATCTGGATGCGGCGAAGCTGGTCCCGGCTGCGTGCCGCGAGCCGCGGCGGCAGGCTGTCGCCGCGGAAGCGGATATCCCCGGACTGCCGGGGCAGCAGGCCGATGATGACGCGCGCCAGCGTGCTCTTGCCCGATCCGGATTCACCCACCACCGCGACCGTGTCGCCCCGCCGCACGTCCAGGCTGACACCGTCGATCACCCGCAGCAGCGAATGATAGCTGGCGACCACGTTGCTGACTTCCAGGATCGGCGTCTCCGCGCTCGCCAGGTCGTCGCGGAACGTGTGCCCGGCGACCCGTTCCGCCACCAGGCGGCGCGTGTACTCCTCGCGCGGTGACTGGAGAATCTGGCCCGCGGTTCCGTATTCCACCGTCTTGCCGTGCCGCAGCACCATGATGTGGTCGGCGATCTGCGCCACCACCGCAAGGTCGTGGGTGATGTAGATGGCCGCGGTGCGATGTTCGCGGATCAGCTTGCGGAACGCGGCGAGGACTTCCACCTGCGTGGTCACGTCCAGGGCGGTGGTGGGCTCGTCGAACACCAGGATGTCCGGCTTCGCCGCCATCGCCATCGCCGCCATCGCCCGCTGCAACTGCCCGCCCGAGACCTGATGCGGATAGCGTTCGCCGAAGCGTTCGGGGTTCGGCAGTTCCAGTTCGCGGAACAGCCGCACCGCCTCCGTCCTTGCCTGCTGCACCGACATCATGCCGTGGCGGACCGGGATTTCGCAGACCTGCTCGAACAGCGTCATCGCCGGATTGAAGCTGGCGGCGGCACTTTGCGCGATATAGGCAACGCCCGGCCCGCGCAGCGCCCGCCGCTCCGCCGCCGTCATCTGGCGGATGTCGCGCCCGTCGAAATCCAGCGTGCCGCCGCTGATGTGGCAGCCGCGCCGCGTGTAGCCGAGCGTGGCCAGGCCGATCGTCGATTTGCCGGCGCCGGATTCGCCGATCAGCCCGATCACCTCGCCCCGGCGCAGAGCGAAGCTGACATTGTCCACCAGCACCGGGCCGGGTCCGCGATCGGTGCGCACTTCGACCCGCAAGCAATCGACCTGCAGCACGTGCTCACCGGCCTGGCGTGCGTTCATGCTCCGTCCCCGTGTGCATGGGAATGGATCGACAGCATCCAGTCCACCACGAAGTTCACGCCGATCGTCAGTATGGCGATCGCCCCGGCGGGATAGAGCGGCGCCATCGCATCCAGGTTGATCATGTCGCGGTAGTCGCGGACCATGCTGCCCCAGTCGGCGTTCGGCGGCTGCACGCCGAGGCCGAGGAAGCTGAGTGCGGCAATGAACAGGAAGGCGAAGGAAAAGCGCAGACCGAACTCCGCGATCAGCGGCGCGGCTGCGTTCGGCAGGATCTCCTTGCGGATCACCCACCACAGCCCCTCCCCCCGCACCTGGGCCACTTCGACATATTCCAGTGCCGCGAGGTTCATCGCGAGGGCGCGGCTGAGGCGGAACACCTTCGTGGAATCGAGGATGGCGATGGTCAGGATCAGCACCGGCAGGTCGGTGCCCAGCACCGACAGCACGATGAATGCGAAGATCAGCGTCGGCATCGACAGCAGCAGATCGACGATGCGCGACAGCAGCGTATCGACCCAGCCGCGCAGCACCGCCGCGGCGAAGCCGGTGACGATCCCCAGCGCGAAGGACAGGCAGGTGATGACGAACGCCAGCCCGATCGACATGCGCGCGCCATAGATCAGCCGGCTGAGCAGATCGCGCCCGAGATTGTCGAGGCCGAGCAAGTTTTGCGACGTCGGGTCGCCCCAGGCATCGCCGACGACATTCGCCTGGTCGAACGGCGCGATCCAGGGCGCGCCGATCGCCGTGATCAGATTGACGGCGATGATGACCAGCCCGATCAGCGCCGTGAGCGGAACGCGATGGCCGAACAGCCGCATGTTCGCCCCCTATCGCGGATGCCGCAGACGCGGGTTGGTCAGGATCGCCAGCACATCCGCCGTCATGTTCAGCAGGATGAAGGCGCCGGCGAAGATCAGTCCGCAGGCCTGCACCAGCGGCACGTCGTGCTTGGACACCGCATCGACCATGAGCTGGCCGAGGCCGGGATAGACGAACACCGCCTCCACCACCACGACGCCGACGATCAGGTAGGCGAGGTCGAGGGCGATCACGTTGATGATCGGCGCCAGCGCGTTCGGGAAGGCGTGCCGCACCACCACGCGCCATTTCGGCAGGCCCTTGAGGAACGCCATCTCGATGTAGGGGCTCGCCATGATCTGCAACACGGAGGCGCGGGTCATGCGCATCATGTGCGCCATCACCACCAGCACGAGCGTCAGCATAGGCAGGAAGGTCAGCCCGATGCGCTCGAGCAGCGGCGTATCCGGCGTGACATTGGCGAGCGAGGGGAACCAGCCGAGGCGAACCGAGAGATATTTGATGAGGATATAGCCGACCAGGTATTCGGGCACGGAGATGGTCAGCAGCGTGACGAAGTTGACGGCGCGGTCGTAGATGCCGCCCTGCCAGATCGCCGCCATCAGGCCGAGCACGACGGCGAGCGGCACCGCCACGACCGCCGCATAGACGGCGAGGAACATCGTGTTCTTCAGCCGCGGCGTGATTTCCTCCACCACGTCGCGGTGGCTGGCGAGCGAACGGCCGAGATCGCCCTCCACCGCATGGCCCAGCCATTCCACGTAGCGCACCGCGGCGGGACGATCGAGCCCGAGTTCCTTGCGCATCTCCGCCAGGCTCTCGGGCGTGGCGCTGTTCTGCAGCACCGCCGAGGCGAGGTCGCCCGGCAGGATCTCCGTGCCCGCGAAGATGAGCACGGAGGCCGCGAACAGCGTCAGCAGCCCGAGGCCGAGCCGCTGCGCGATCAGGCGGAGCAACGGTTCAGCTCTTCAGCCAGGCCTGCTCGGCGATCCAGCCGTTGTTCATGTCGAACCCGCCATGCGGGGTGTGGCCGCCGACATTCTTGTTGTGGGCATCGAGCCAGTCGCGGAACACCGGAACGATGGTGGCGCCGTCGTTGTGCAGGATCGCCTGCATCTCCCAGATCATCGGCTTGCGCTTCGCCTCATCGGTTTCCGCGCGGGCGGCGGCCAGCAGCTCGGTGAATTTCGGGTCCTTGAAGTGGCTTTCGTTCCACGGCGCGTCGGGACCGTAGGCAACGGCCAGCATCTGCGTCGCCGCCGCGCGTCCGCCCCAGTAGCTGGTGACGAACGGTCCCTTCAGCCACACATTGTCCCAGAACCCGTCGGCGGGTTCCTTCTTCAGCTCGATCCGGACGCCGGCCTTGGCGGCGCTCTGCTGGAACAACTGCGCCATGTCCACCGCACCCGCGAATGCGGCGTCCGAGCACTGCAGCACCAACGGCGGATTGGTCAGCCCCGACTTCTTCAGGTAGAACTTCGCCTTGTCGCCGTCGTATTTGATCTGCGGCAGTTCGGAATTCCAGTACGGGTCGGTCTGCGGGATCGGGTGGTCGTTGCCCGCCGTGGCGAGGCCGGAGAACAGCGCCTTGATGATCTGCTCGCGGTCGATGCCGTATTTCAACGCCATGCGCAGGTCGTGATTGTCGAACGGCGGCCGGTCATGCATCATCGAGATCACCGCATGCCAGCCACCTGGCGCGCGCACGATCTCGAACTTCGGATTCTTCTGCACGGTGCGCACGAATTTCGGATCGACGCGGTTGATCGCATCGACCTGGCCGGTCATCAGCGCATTCAGCCGCGCGCTGGAATCGTTGATGACGGTGACGTCGATGGCATCGACATGGGCGCGGTCGGTCTTCCAGTAGTTCGGATTGCGCTTGCCGGTGATGCGCACCCCCGGCTCGAACTTCTCCAGCAGGTAGCCGCCGGTGCCGACCGCCTTGCTCCAGTCGCTCCAGCCGTCCGGCACCATCAGCACGTGATAGTCGGTCAGCACGTAGGCGAAATCGGCATCGCCGCTCGCCAGCGTCACCTGCACCTGGTTCGGTGACAGTTTCTTGACGTCGGAGATCGCCTTGAACGCCCCGGCGGCGCCGGACTTGGTCTTGCCGCGATGCATGTTGAGCGAATAGACGACATCGTCCGCATCGAGCGTCTTGCCGTTGCTGAAGGTGACGCCCTTGCGGATGTTGAAGATCCATTCGGCGGCGCCGGGCTTCACCTCCCAGCTTTCGGCAATCTCGGGGTGCGGCTTGCCGTCCTGCCCCCATTCCACCATCGCGTTGTAGAAGGCGTGACCCACGTCGATCATCACGGAGTCCGTGTAGCTTCCGGGGTCGAGGCTGTCGGTCGTACTGCCGCCGGCGAGGCCGAGACGCAGCGTGCCACCCTGACGCGGCGTTTCGGCGGCATGGGCCTCCACGCTCGCGAGCATGCCGGAAACCGCTGCGGCACTCGCGCCGAGTGCCGCCGCGCGGCCAAGCAGCTCACGCCGGCCGATACGGCCCTTGACGTGCTGTTCCCGCCAGAATTCCAGTTCGGTCATGATTGCGCCCCTCCCCATGCGGCACGTTCGTGCCAGGCCAAGCGCGAGGCAACCGGCCAGCCGGGCCGTTTCCAGCCGTGACGCCAAGCCCCAAGCATGTCCAATGCCATGCCAACCCGCGCTTTTCAGATGTGAGATGATCGACGGGGACATACCCGAAGTCAACCACCCAAGGCCTGCCGGCCCGCCGATTGACGCACGGGCCGGCCTCGGTCAGCGTTGCCCCCGGCACGGCGGGGGATGGCGACGGCCGGGCAGGTGCGCGTCGCCGACGCCGTTCTGCGACCCGCGTATCCTGCGCATCCGTTCCAGGACCCAGGCGAAATGACCGATACCGACCCCCTGCTGCAACCGTTCGTGCTCAAGCACCTGACGCTGCGCAATCGCATCATGAGCACCAGCCATGAGCCGGCCTATTCCGAGGACGGCATGCCGAAGGACCGCTATCGCCTGTACCATGTGGAGAAGGCGAAGGGCGGTGCGGCGCTGACCATGACGGCGGGATCGGCGGTGGTCTCGCGCGACAGCCCGCCGGCATTCGGCAACCTGCTGGCATGGCAGGATGAGATCGTTCCCTGGCTGCGGCGGCTTGCAGACGAATGCCATGCGCACGGCACCGCGGTGATGATCCAGATCACCCATCTCGGCCGCCGCACCTCCTGGAATCGTGCGGACTGGCTGCCGGTGCTGTCGCCCTCGCCGGTGCGCGAGGCGGCACACCGCGCCTTTCCCAAGACGATCGAGGACTGGGACATCGACCGCATCATCGGCGACTATGCGGCGGCGGCCCAGCGGATGCAGGCGGCCGGCCTGGACGGGCTGGAGATCGAGGCGTACGGCCACCTGCCCGATGCGTTCTGGTCGCCCGCCACCAACCGGCGCGATGACGCGTTCGGCGGCGATCTGGACAATCGCATGCGCTTCTCGCTGGACGTGATGCGGGCGATCCGCGCGGCGGTCGGCGATCGCTTCCTGCTCGGGGTGCGCATGGTGGCCGACGAGGACTGGGATCGCGGATTGTCGCGGGCGGACGGCATCGCCATCGCGCAGCGCTTCCGCCATTCCGGCCTGATCGACTTCCTCAACATCATTCGCGGACATATCGACACGGACAATGCGCTGGCGGAGGTGATCCCGGTCGCCGGCATGCGCTCCGCCCCGCATCTCGACTTCGCCGGAGAGGTGCGGGCGGCCACGCAGTTTCCGGTGTTCCACGCCGCACGCATCAGCGATGTCGCAACCGCCCGTCACGCCATCGCCACCGGCAAGCTCGACATGGTGGGGATGACGCGCGCGCTGATCGCCGACCCGCACATCGCGCGCAAGGTGGCGGCGGGCGAGGAGCAGCGCATCCGCCCCTGCGTCGGCGCCACCTACTGCCTCGATCGCATCTA
>JAKAZX010000150.1 GCA_021826485.1 Pseudomonadota bacterium
GAAGCCGGTGGGCACGCGCACACTCTGCCCGCCGGGGTAGCGCACCACCAGGGTCCGCCCCCGCCGCTCCCGCCAGGCGCGCAGCAGACGCAGCAGCGCGAGCAGCAGCAGCATCGCCACGTAGGCGGCGGCGCTGCGGTCCCGCCAGGTGGTCAGGGCGGCGTTGTCGGCCGGCAGGCCCACCTGCCAGGATGCGAGCTGGGCGGCGCGCCAGGCGGGGTCGTGCGCCACCGCCAGCACCTGCCGCCCGCCCTGGAAGAAGCCCAGCAGCGCCAGCACCGGCACCAGCACGGCGGCGCACAGCAGATAGGGGGCGGCGCGCGGGAACCAGCGGCGCAGGCGCAGCCACAGGCCGACGCCGATGCAGCCATGCGTCCAGGCGACCACCAGCAGGGCGAGCTGCACGCCGCCCAGCACCCGGTCCGCCACCCAGAAGGAATACAGCTCCTGCGCGTAGCCCTTCTGGGTGCCGAACACCGCGAGCGAGATGCGGGTGACGAACAGGTGATTGACGAACAGCAGCGGCACCGACAGGCCGAGCACGAGCTGCACCACCTCCGCCCGCGTCCAGCCGAAATGTCGCCGCTGGTAGAAGGCATACAGGCCGAGGCTGAAATGGATGGCCAGCGCGGGATACAGCGCCAGCGTCCCCGCCACCCCCTGCCAGACGAATTTCTGCGCCAGCAGTCCCGCCTCCATCCAGCCGAGGGAGACGTTGCCGAGCGCGTGGTTGAGCAGGTGCGTCGCGACATAGGTGAACAGCACCAGCCCGCTCGCCAGCCGCAGCCGGCGCAGCGCGGTGGGGGAGACGGCGTCGAACTGTGACCTGGGAAACATCCCCGCCCCCCGGCCTCCGCCATGTTCGGCGTGTCGCGAGAGGAGGCCCGCCATGACGATCATCTCCACCCTTCGCCCGGTCAACCGCCGCCGCATCGGCAAGGCCGTCGCCGGCCTGCTGCTGGGTGCCGGGCTGCTCGCCGCCCCCGCCTACCCGATCGCGGCCGGGGAGCCGACGGCGGTGCAGCAGATGGAATGGTGGCAGCAGCAGGCCGCCGCGCGCGCCGCCGCCCCGGCCCCGGCCCCTGCGGCCAGCGGCGTGCCGGCGGCCGGCGGGTTCGGCTGGGGCTGAGGAGGGGAACGGCGATGGGCAGCCTGATGCTTGCGGCCTTGATGCTGGCGGTCGCGCTGCTGTGCGGCGCGGGCGGGTCCGATCGTCCCGCCGGCGACCTGGGCGCGCCGCCGCTTGCGTGATATCCGACCGGCCTCCCACCCTCGCAGCAGCCCGGAAGGACCCCCATGCCGACCAGCGTGAAGCAGATGATCGAAGCCGCCAATGCCGAGGTGCCCCGCGTCTCGCCGGTGGAGGCGCAGCGGATGATCGCCGAGGGGGCGCTGGTGGTGGACGTGCGCGACGCGCCGGAACTGGCGCAGAGCGGCCGGATCGCCGGCGCCCTGCACGTCTCCCGCGGGATGCTCGAATTCCGCGCCGACCCGGACTCGCCGAGCCCCGATCTGCATTTCGCGCTCGACCGGCCGGTGATCGTCTATTGCGCCTCCGGCGGCCGTTCGGCGCTGGCCGGGCGGGTGCTGAAGGAACTGGGCTACCGCAAGGTCTACAATCTGGGCGCGTTCAAGGACTGGGTGGCGGCCGGCGGCGCGGTGGACCGGCCGGGCAGCTAGGCCGGCGCATCCCCCGCCAGCGCCGCCGGGCGCAGCAGCAGCAGGTGGCCGGCATCACGGGCCAGCACCCCCTGCTCCTCCCACTGGCGAAGCTGGCGGTTCACCTTCTCGCGCGAGGCGCCGACGATGGCGGCGATGTCCTGCTGGGACAGCTTCACCTGGATGCGCTGGCCGCGCGGCACCGGGCTGCCATAGTCGCGCGCCAGCCGCAGGATCAGCCGGCCGAGCCGCGTCGGCAGGTCCTGCAAGGCCATATCCTCCAGCGCCGCGTTGGACCGGCGCAGCCGCTGCGCCAGCACCGCCATCAGCCGCAGGCACAGATCGCCGCTGCCGCGCAGCAGGCGCAGGAAGCGGGCGCGCTCGATGGTCAGCAGCAGGCAGTCCTCCATCGCCGTCGCATCGGCGGCGACCGGCTCCCCATCCAGCACCGACATCTCGCCGATCACGTCCCCGGGGCCGAGCAGGGCCAGCGTCACCTCCCGCCCGTCCTCCGCCACCAGGCCGATGCGCACGCGCCCGGCGACCAGCAGGCTGACCCCGGCGCTGGGATGGCCGCGTTGCAGCAGCACGCTGCCGCGGGCGGCGCGGCGAAGCTGGGTTTCCGCCAGCACCGCGTCGATCTGCGCGGGGTCCAGGCGCTGGAACAGCGGGCTTGCGGCAAGCGCGGCCCGGCGCGCCGGCATGTCGAATGTCGCCACCCCCGCCCCCTGCTCCCCGCCGCCCGGCGGCCGATCATACGGAGCGGGTGATGCCCCCGTCCACGCGCAGGTTCTGGCCGGTGATGTAGGCGGCACCCTCGGAGGCGAGGAACGCCACCGTCGCCGCGATCTCCTCCACCCGGCCCTAGCGCCGCAGCGGAATGCGCGCCCGGATCGCCTCGGTTTCCGGAAAACTGTCAATGAAGCCCGGCAACACGTTGTTCATGCGGATGTTGTCCGCGGCGTAGCGGTCGGCGAACAGCTTGGTGAAGGATGCGAGGCCGGCGCGGAACACGGCGGAGGTCGGGAAGGCCGGGTCCGGCTCGAACGCCGCGAAGGTCGAGATGTTGATGATGACACCCCCGCCCTGGCGCTGCATGGAAGGCGTCACCAGCCGCGCGGCGCGCACGACGTTGAGGAAATAGGTCTCCATCCCCGCCTGCCAGTCGGCATCCGACAGCTCCAGCAGGCCCGCGCGCGGGCCGTGGCCGGCGCTGTTCACCAGCACGTCGATCCGGCCCCAGCGCGCCAGCGCCGCCTCGGTCAGACGCTGCATGTCGGCGACCGAGCGGTTGGAGCCGGTGGCGCCGATCCCGCTCAGCTCGCGCGCCAGCGCCTCCCCCTTGCCGGAGGGCGACAGGATCGCGACGGCGAACCCGTCCTGCGCCAGCCGCCGCGCCGCCGCGGCCCCCATGCCGCTGCCGCCGGCCATGATGATGGCCACCTTTCCGGTCATTCCCGTCCCCTTCGTCCGCATTCCTGCCGGCTCATAGCGGCCGGACAGGGCGGCGTCATGCCCGCCTTCCCGGCTCAGCCGCCCTGCGCCTGGATCGCCATGCGCCGCTGCATCCGCCGCTGCATCTGGTCCAGCACCACCGCGGCGATGATGACCGCGCCCTTGATGACCATCTGCCAGAACGAGCTGACGCCCAGCATCACCAGCCCGTCGCCGAGGATGCCGATGACAAAGGCGCCGACGATGGTGCCCCAGATGGTGCCGCGCCCGCCGGCGAGCGAGGTGCCGCCGAGCACCGTCGCGGCGATCGCGTTCAGCTCGAAGGTCTCGCCGCTCGCGGGGTGCGAGGCGACCAGTTCGGAAGCGACGATCAGCCCGGCGAACGCCGCGCAGCCACCGGAGAGCATGTAGACGATCAGCTTGATCCGCGCGACCGGCACGCCGGACAGCAGCGCCGCCCGTTCGTTGCCGCCGACCGCATAGACGCGCCGCCCGAACGGGGTGCGCGCGGCGAGATAGGCCGCGATGACCCCCACGATCACCAGCGCGATCACCGAGACCGGCACGCCCAGCACGGTGCCGGCGCCGAGGATCGGGAAGCCGGTGTTGTGGAACTGCGGCCGGCCGACCAGGTTCGGGAAAGTCTCCCCGCCCGAGATCAGCAGCGCCGCGCCGCGCGCGACATAGAGCGTGCCGAGCGTGGCGATGAACGGCGCAACGTCCAGCCGCGTCACCAGCAGCCCGTTGACCAACCCGACCAACACGCCGATCGCGAGGGCAACGAGGATCACCACCGGCACGTCAGGAAACAGCGTGACATGATACCATGGCAGCGGCAGGCCGCGGTCGATCAGCCCGCCCGCGGCCATGCCCGCCAGCCCGACGATCGACCCCACCGACAGGTCGATGCCGCCGGTGATGACCACGAACGTCATGCCGATCGCCAGGAACGCATTGATCGAGACGTGCTTCGCCAGCAGCACGAGCGTTTCGAGCGTGAGGAAGTTGGGGGCGGTGACGCTGAAGAAGGCAAACACCACGAACAGCGCGATCAGCGTGCGCAGGCTGAGCAGCAGCAGCAGCGGCGACGTGCGGCGCGGGCGTGCGGCGGCGGCGATGGCCACTTCGGCACCCCCGCTCATGCCGCGATCCCGGCCGCCGCTGCGGCCCCCTGGTTCGCCGCGGCGACCAGCCGCGCCTCGGTCGCTTCGCTGCGCGGAAAATCGCCGGTGACACGGCCGGCGGCCAACACCACGATGCGGTCGGCGACCGCCAGCACCTCCTTGAGGTCCGAGGTTGCGAACATCACCGCCAGACCCTCCCGCGCCAGCGCGCGCATGGTGCGGAACACCTCCGCCTTGGCACCGACATCGATGCCGCGGCCGGGCTCGTCGAGCAGCAGCAGCTTCGGCCGCGTCAGCACGGCCTTGCCGATTACCACTTTCTGCTGGTTGCCGCCGCTCAATGCCGTCACTTCGACCTCCGGCGAGGATACCTTGATCAGCAGGTCGCGGATAGTGCGGCCGACCGCGTCGCGTTCCCGCGCCGTGTCGATCGCGATGCCGCGCAGGAACTGCCACAGGCTGGCAAGCGTGAGATTGGCGGCGACCGACAGGCTCTGCACCAGCCCGTCGCGCTGCCGATCCTCCGGCACCAGGGCGACGCCGGCGCGGATGCGGGCCGCGATCGGCTGGCCCGAAAGGTCGGCGCCGGCCAGCCGCACCCGCCCGGACGCTTCCGGCTGGGCGCCCACCAGCACCTCGAACAGTTCCGAGCGGCCGGCACCGAGCAATCCGTACAGCCCCACCACCTCACCGGCCGCGACGTCGAGGCTGACGTGATCGACCAGGAACCCGCCATGCGGATTGGCGAGGCTGACGGCCTCGATACGCAGCAGCGGCGGTGCACCGCTGCGCCGTGGCGCCTCCGCCGACGGCTCGGCGATCGTGCCGACCATCTGGGCGATCATCCACGGGATGTCGATGTCGCGCATTTCCGCGACCGCCTGCATGCGGCCATCGCGCAGCACACTGACCGTGTCGCCGATGCGGACCAGTTCCTCCAGCCGGTGGGAGATATAGACGATGGCGACCCCGGCGGCCTTCAGCTCCCCGATCACGCGGAACAGGATTTCCACCTCCGCCGCCGAGAGTGCCGAGGTCGGTTCGTCCATGATCAGGATGCGCACGTCGCGCGCCAGCGCCTTGGCGATCTCGACAATCTGCTGCTGCGCGATCCGCAGATCGCCGACCAGCGCCTGCGGCTCGATCGCGTGTTCCAGCCGGCGCATCAGCGCGCGCGTCGCTTCGGCGTGCCGCGCGGTGTCGATGTCGAAGCCCAGCCGCACCGACGGGTGGCCGAGAAAGATGTTCTCCGCCACGCTCAGATTCGGGCAGAGATTCAGTTCCTGGAAGATGATGCCGATGCCGTTCGCCGCGGCGTCGTTGACGGAAGCGAAGGAAACCTCCCGCCCGTCGAGGAACAGCCGGCCGGTGCTCGGCCGCTCGACGCCGGCGAGAATTTTCATCAGCGTCGATTTACCGGCCCCGTTCTCCCCCAGCAGCACATTCACCGCGCCGCGCCGCACCGCGAAATCGACGGCATGCAGCGCGGTGGTGCCCGGATAGACCTTACCGACCTGCTCGGCACGCAGGATCACGTCATCCGACACGGCGGCGGCGGCGCTCATTTCCCGGCGCCGGGGAGGCCGAGCTGCACCACCGTCACCTGCGGCGGCGAAGCGGCGGACATCGCACCGGCGAAGGCGATGCGGGTGCCCGGCACCAGCTTCGCGACATCGATCCCGGTACGCGCGGCGGCGCTCGCGCGGTCGTTCAGTTCGCGCGAGACCTGCGCGAACTGGATCTGGTTCACCACCTGCTCGAAGGAGATGAACGGCAGGCTGTCGCGCAGCGCGGTGCCGAAGATCACCGGCCCGATCTGCAACGCCACGTCCTGCCCGGCGACCGCGACGGTCAGCGTCGCGTGCCGCGATTGCAGCTCCGCCGCCTTGATCTCGGCATCTCCACGCACGATGAAGGTCCAGGGTCCGTCACCGGATTTCGGTCGGTGGCCATACTGGGCGCCAGCCTTGTCGGGGTCCTGCGCCAGTGCGGCCAGCACGGTGCCGATATCCACCGCCTTGTCGCGCACCGTCGGCACGATGCGCGACGCCCACAGCGCGGTGACGAAGCGGCCGGCATCGAAGCTGGGATTTCCGGCAAGATCGGTGCGGGCAACTTCGCTGTCCGGCACCACGGTGATGCCGCGCACCAGCAGCACCGCCAGCACGGCCAGCACAATGACCGCCAGCAGCGCGGAGCGGAGACGGTGCGGCGCACCGCCCCGCCCCGCGCCTGCCGGGGCCGCGAAGGTCGGACCTGCCGGCATCGCCGCCTATTTCGCGAGCGTGAAGTTGTTCAGCTTGCTCGCGTTGGTTTTGGTGATCAGCACGCAATCGACCAGTTGCTTCTCCGGCTTGCCGGTCGATCCGGTGCGCAGGAACTGGTCGGCTTCGTCCATCGCCATCGTCGCGATCTGGGCGATCGGTTGCAGCACCGTCGCGTCCATCTTGCCGGCCAGCACGGCGTCACGCGCGTCGTTGCTGCCGTCCAGCCCGACCACCACGACGCTGCCCTTGCCCGCCGCCTGCAACGCGGCCGAGGCGCCGAGCGCCATCGTGTCGTTGCCGGCGATCACGCCCTGCACGTCGGGATGCGCTTGCAGGATCGATTCCATCTTCGTGTAGGCTTCGGTCTGGATCCAGTTGGCGCTCTGCCGGTCCAGCATCTTCATGTCGGGATACTGGTCGAGCACGTCGTGATAGCCCTTGGAACGGACGCCGGCATTGGTGTCGGCCTCGCGCCCGACCAGCTCGACATAGCGCGCCTTCTCCCCCAGCGCGCGGACGAATTCCTGCGCGCCGAGCGTGGCACCCTGGTAGTTGTTGGAGACGATCTGCGCCACCGCGACGCCGGTCTTGTTGATCTCGCGGTCCACCAGGAAGGCGGGAATGCCGGCCTTCTTCGCCTTCTCGACTGCGGCGATGCTGGCATCCGCGCCGGCATTGTCCAGGATCAGCGCCACCGCCTTGCGGGCGATGACGTTGTCGATTTCCTGATCCTGCTTGGCGGCGTCATCGTCGTTGGACAGCACGAGGGTGGTGTAGCCGAGCTTCTTCGCCTCGGCATCGGCGGCATTGGCGACCTGGACGAAGAACGGATTGTTCAGGGACGCGGTGATGATGGCGATCAGCTTGCCGTTGCCCTGCGCGTGCGCGGGCACGGCCGCCGTGGCGGCAGTGAGCGCGAGGGCCGCGGCCCCGGCCAGATGGGTCAGTTTCACGATCGGTCTCCTCCGGTTCATTGATGCAGTCGCGACGACGGATTGCACGTCAGCATCTCATCACACCAGTTTGCCGGCGGCAAGCCCCCGTGGCGCTCAGCCGGCCGCGCCGCCGTGCTTGACCAGCCCGAAGAAGTCGGCGCCGCCGATCTGCCCGCCCTTCAGCACCAGTTCGATCGGTTCGCCGCCACGCCGATGGGCGATGCAGAGCGGCCCGCCGGGGGCGATCGGCATTGCCGCCTCCAGCGCATATACGCCGAGCCGGCCGGCCGCGGCACCGGACGTGTCGCCGCCGGCAATCACGATGCGGCTGACGCCGCTGCGCTCCGCCGCCTGCGCCAGCACCTCCCCGAGCGCAGCGGCCACGGCCGCCTGCAACGCGCCCGCGGGACGCCCGGTGCGTGCCGCCGCCGCCAGCAGCGCGCCGACCGCCGGGTCCTGCGGGCCGGCGGCCGAGAACACCAGCGCGTCGCGCCCGCCGGCCAGAGCATCGGCCGCCGCCGTGGCGGCCCGCGCCACCTCGGCCGCCACCCGCGCCGGGTCCGCGGCGGCCAGGGCATCCAGCCGGATGGTGGCGAAGCCGTGGGCGGCGGCCCATTCGATCTGCTGCGCCGTCCCCGGGGAGCAACTGCCGGACACCACCAGCAGCCGCTCCGCCGCCCCGCGCACGGCCGGCGGCGGCGGGGCGGCGGGCAGCATCCCGGCGGCGCGCCAGTGCGCCACCAGCGCGTATTCCAGGCCGGAGGACGCAACCGCGAACAGTCCGCCCTCCCGCGCCTGCCAGATCACCCGCCCGGCCTCGGCGAGCGTCGCTGTGTCCAGCACGTCGAACAGCACGGCGCGCTGCCCGGCCTCCCGTGCCGCGGCCAGCACCGCCTCCCCCCGTCCCGATTGCAGCGCCAGCAGATCGACCAGGCCCACTGGCGCCTCCGTCTGTGCCGCGAGATGCCGGCGCAGATCGGCCTCCGCCATCGGGGTGACGGGGTGGCGGGACATGGTGGGATGGCGGTCGAGCCGGTAGGCGACGCCATCGACGGCGGCGAACAGGTTGCCGAACGCCTGGTAGCGGCGCAGCGCCGGCGCCGCGACGACCATCGGGCACCAGGCGCGCCGCGTCACCGCGAGGCCGATGTCCAGCGCGCAGCCGATCGAGCCGGCGGCGGGGCTGGAGTCGAAGGTGGAGCAGACCTTGTAGTGCAGCACCGGCGCGCCGAGCGCATCCAGCGCCGCCAATGCCGGCGCCAGATGGGCGCGCATCCACTCCGGCGGGCGGCTGCGCGCGGTGCCGGCGACGCCGATGGCCCGCCGGCCGGGAAAGCGGGCGAGGTCGGCCGCATCCGGCACGTCGAGGAACAGCACCGTCGGCAGGCCGGCGAAGGCCAGCACCTCCATCACGTCGGTCGAGCCGGTGAAGTCGTCACCGTAATAGGCGATCAGCGGCCCATCGGGCAGCGCGGCGGTCATGCCCGGCCGTCCAGCGCCTCGCGCAGTTCGCGGTGGCTGCGGGCGTAGGTTTCGGCCGGGATGCCGG
>JAKAZX010000151.1 GCA_021826485.1 Pseudomonadota bacterium
GCGCCGCGGCGTCGCCGGCGATGGCCAGTGCGAGCAGGGCGGCGGCGAGGCGGCGCATGGCGAATCTCCGATCCGTGACGATGCAACGATAGCGCAGGGCGGCGCCGGAGGAACCCCGCTTGGCGCAGGCTTGATCGCCGGCCGTGGTTGCCTCCGCCGCCGCCGCGTGGCATGGCGGGACGATGCTGCAACGCCTGTATCGCCGCGTGCTCGCGCTGGCCGCCTCCGCGAATGCGCCCTGGTGGCTCGCCGCGGTGGCGTTCGCCGAGAGCAGTTTCTTCCCGATCCCGCCGGATGCGCTGCTGGTGCCGATGGCGCTGGCCCGGCCGCAGCGCGCCTGGCGGCTGGCGGCGATCTGCACCGCCGCCAGCGTGGTGGGTGGGGCGTTCGGCTACCTGATCGGCTATGCGCTGTTCGACCAGTTGGCCCGGCCGCTGCTGGATGCCTATGGCTATCAGGCGGCGTTCGCGCGGTTCCAGGCGACCTATGCGCAGTACGGGCTGTGGGTGATCCTGGTCAAAGGGCTGACGCCGATCCCGTACAAGATCGTCACCATCGCCTCCGGCGCCGCGCGGTTCAACTTCTGGCTGTTCATGGCGGCGAGCCTCGTGACCCGCGGGCTGCGGTTCTTCCTGCTGGCCGCCCTGCTGCGCCGGTTCGGCGCCCCGGTGCGCGATTTCATCGAGCGGCGGCTGACGCTGGTGACCTCCGCCGTCGCCGCCGGCATCGTCGGCGGGTTCCTGGTGCTGCGGTTCCTGTAGCGGTCAGGCGGCCAGCGCCCGCGCGAACACCGCCGGATCGACATTGCCGCCGCTGAGCACGACGCCGACCACCTTGCCGCGCGCATCCAGCTTGCCGGCCAGCAGCGCCGCCAGCGCCACCGCGCCGCCCGGCTCGACCACCAGTTTCAGATGGCGGAAGGCGAAGGCCATCGCCGCCAGCACCTCGGCCTCCGTCACCGCGAGCGCGCCGGCGAGCAGGCGGCGGTTGATCGCGAAGGTCAGCTCCCCGGGCAGCGGGGCCAGCAGCGAATCGCACAGCGCCGGGCCGTCGCCGCTGTTGCGCCGGCGCTCCCCGGCGGCGAGCGAGCGGCCGGTGTCGTCCCAGCCCTCCGGCTCCACGGCCAGGACGCGCGTGGCGGGGGAGGCCGCCTGCATGGCCAGCGCGCTGCCGGCCACCAGCCCGCCGCCGCCGGTGCAGACCAGCAGGGCATCCATCGCCAGCCCCGCCGCCCGCGCATCCTCGGCCAGTTCGAGGCCGGCGGTGCCCTGGCCGGCGATCACGTGCGGGTGGTCGTAGGGGGGGATGACGGTGCGGCCGTTGGCCTCGGCATAGGCGCGGCTCAGCGCCTCCCGGTCGTCGCGGGCGCGGTCGTATTCGCGGACGCTGGCGCCCCATGCCTCGGTACTCGCGCGCTTGATGGCGGGTGCGTCGGCCGGCATGAACACGGTGGCCGGCGCGTCCACCGCCGCCGCCGCCGCGGCCACCGCCTGGCCGTGATTGCCGGAGGAATGGGTCACCACGCCGCGCCGCTGCGCCGCCGCGTCGAGCTGGCGGATGGCATTGGTGGCGCCGCGCAGCTTGAAGCTGCCGGTGCGCTGCAACGGCTCGGGCTTGAGCAGGATGGTGCCGCCGGACGCCGCATCCAGCGCCGGGCTGCGCAGCATCGGCGTGCGCACGACATGCGCCGCGATGCGGGCGCGCGCGGCAAGCACGTCCTCGGGGCCGGGCTGGTCCATCATGTCGCTCTCCGTCACTGTGGCCGCGGCAGCGCGGCGGCAACCGCCGCGCCATCGCGCGCCGTCACCTGATAGAGCCGCAGCCGCGCCGCCACCATCCCGCCGCGCGCGCGCAGGGCCTCGCCCAGCGGCACTGCCGCCGTCCACAGCGCCGGGTCGGGCGGCGCCGCGGTCACCAGCAGGCCGCGGCCCGCGGCCAGCAGCGGCCGAGCGTCGGGCAGCGCGAACAGGCGCCAGCGCGGATCGACGCCGGCCACCTTCAGCTTGGCCGGCAGCAGCCAGGCCAGTTCCGCGGCGATGCCGTACTGGTCGCTCGCCACATACGCCGCCCCCGGCGCCGCGGCGGCGACCGTGCGGGCGAAGCCGGGCCAGCCGCCGAGCCGCAGCAGCGTCGGGTCGAGCCGGGCGGGCAGGGGAAACGGCGCCGCCGCTGCCTGGAGGTAGATCAGCGCGGTGACGGCCGCCCCCAGCGCCACCGCGGCCTGCATCCAGCGGCGCCAGGGCAGCGTGGCGGCGGTGAGGGCGGCGGCGGGGTAGATCACCGCCGGCCAGTTCGGCTGCACCCGGTCGCCCAGCGCGTGCTGCACGAACACCACGGCGGGGACGGTCGCCAGCAGCGCCGGCAGCGCCCATTCCGGCCGCCGCCGGTGCCGCCACGCGGCGACGGTGCCGGCGATGAACAGCACCGCCAGCAGCGGCGTCGCCAGCCCCGCCTGCCCGCCGAGCAGCTCCAGCAGGAACTGGGCGGCGCGCGCCGGGTGCCAGTCGCCGGTGCGGCCGCCCTGGCGGACGAAGCTGACCCAGCCGTGCCCGGCATTCCAGGCGATCACCGGGGCGAACAGGATCAGCGCCAGCAGCCCGCCGAGCCACGGTGCCGGCCGCCGCAGCCAGGGCCGCAGATCGGGCACGGCAACCAGCCACAGCAGAATCGACGGGGCGAGCAGGGCGGCGGTGTATTTGCTGTCGAGCGCGAGCCCCGCGGCAGCGCCCGCGGCCAGCCACCAGCCCGGCCGGCCGGTCGTGAGCAGCCGGCATAGCGCCCACAGCGTCGCCGTCCAGAAGAACAGCAGCGGCGTGTCCGGCGTCATCGTCACCGCGCCGGCGCCGAACAGCGGCGTCGCGTTCAGCAGCACCGCCGCCAGCACCCCCGCCCGCCGGCTGCCCAGCAGGTCGGCCCCGGCGCGCGCCAGCAGCACGCTGCCGAGTGCTGCCGCCAGCGGCGCCAGCAGCCGCACGCCCAGCGCATCCTGCCCGGCCAGCAGCGTGCCGGCGCGGATCCACAGCGCGACCATCGGCGGGTGATCGGGGTAGCCGGGGGCGAGCGCCTGCGACCACACCCAGTAATACGCCTCGTCCGGCGCCAGGGGCGTGACCGCGGCGACCAGCAGGCGCAGCGCCGTCAGCGCCGCCAGCGCGAACAGGATCAGAGCGGCACGCCCGCGAGCAGCCGGCTGGTGCGGATGGTCTGCAACGTCTGCACCCGCGCGACCGTCGGCGCGCCGGTCAGCTTCTGGGTCAACTGGTTCTCGTGCGCGGTGTCGCGGGCGACCAGCCGGAGCAGGAAGTCCCCGCCGCCGCGGATCATGTGGCACTCCCGCACCTCCGGCCAGGCGGCGACCAGTTGCTCGAAGGCGGCCAGCACCGTCTCCTTCTGGCTTTCCAGGCCGACGATGGCGAAGAAGATGATCTCCCAGCCCAGGAGCTGCGGGTCGGTATCGGCGTGGTAGCCGCGGATGATCCCCGCCTCCTCCAGCCGGCGGACGCGGCGCAGGCAGGGCGGGGCGGAGATGCCGGCGCGGCGCGCCAGTTCGACATTGGTCATCCGCCCGTCGGCCTGCAACTCCGCCAGGATGCGGCGGTCGATCGCGTCCAGCAGGGGGGGATCGGTCGGCTGCGGCTTCATGCGTCCTTGTCTCTCGGGGGGTCTCTCGGGGGGGGCGGCGCGAAATATCATTGCACGAATCCGGCCAGGCAAGCCCAGTTTATGCATGCTTCCTTGTTCTGACCGCGGCGCCCCCGATATGCTGCGGCGCCACAGTCCATATCGAGCCATGCCGCAAACCCTGCGCAGCCGCGTCCTCATCATCGGTGCCGGCCCCGCCGGCTACACCGCCGCGATCTACGCCGCCCGCGCCGGCCTCGCCCCGCTGCTGGTCGCCGGGATGCAGCCGGGCGGCCAGTTGATGATCACCACCGATGTCGAGAACTATCCCGGCTTCGCCACCGCCGTGCAGGGGCCGTGGCTGATGGAGCAGATGGCGGCGCAGGCCGAGCATGTCGGCACCCGCATCGTCAACGACCTGATCACCCGCGTCGATTTCGCCCGCGCCCCCTTCCGGGCGGAGGGCGACTCGGGCGATACCTACCTCGCCGATACCGTCATCATCGCCACCGGCGCGCAGGCGCGCTGGCTCGGCCTGCCGAACGAACAGCGGTTGCAGGGCTTCGGCGTTTCCGCCTGCGCGACCTGCGACGGGTTCTTCTACCGCGGCAAGCGCGTCGCCGTGGTCGGCGGCGGCAACACCGCGGTGGAGGAGGCGATCTATCTCGCCGGACTGGCCGAGAGCGTGACGCTGATCCATCGCCGCGATTCGCTGCGCGCCGAGCGGATCATGCAGGACCGGCTGTTCGCCAACCCCAAGGTGCGGGTGATCTGGGACAGCGTGGTGGCCGACATCACCGCGACCGGCCAGCCCCCGACGGTCGATGGCGTGGTGCTGCGGCACGCGCGGACCGGGGCGGAAACCCGCCTGCCGGTCGATGGCGTGTTCGTCGCCATCGGCCACACGCCGACCACCGCGCCGTTCCGCGGCCAGGTGGACCTGGATGCCGAGGGGTACGTGGTCACGCCGCCCGGCAGCACCCGCACCTCCGTCCCCGGCGTGTTCGCGGCGGGCGACGTGCAGGACAAAGTGTGGCGCCAGGCGGTGACGGCCGCCGGAACGGGTTGCATGGCGGCGCTGGAAGCCGAAAAGTGGCTGGCCGTGGAGCGTGCCGATTCGGGCGCGCTGGCGGCGGATTGAGCAGGAGGCGCGGATGGCACCGCCGGGCGGCACGCTCTCGGTCGCGGCCACGCGCAGCGGAAGGAACGGCGGCACGATGGACTGGGACAAGCTGCGGGTGTTTCACGCGGTCGCCGAGGCGGGCAGCTTCACCCATGCCGGGGACACGCTCAATCTCAGCCAATCGGCCGTCTCGCGCCAGATCTCGGCGCTGGAGGAAGCCTTGCAGGTGCCGCTGTTCCACCGGCACGCGCGCGGGCTGATCCTGACCGAGCAGGGCGAGAGCCTGAACCGCACGGTGCGCGAGGTGTTCGCCAAGCTCGCGATGACCGAGGCGCTGCTGACCGAGAGCAAAGAGAAGCCGGCCGGCCGGCTGAAGGTCACCACCACCGTCGGCTTCGGCGCCACCTGGCTGGCGCCCCGGGTGCAGCAGTTCCTGGACCAGTATCCCGACGTGACCATGTCGCTGATCCTGGACGACGCCGATCTCGATCTGGCGATGCGGGAGGCGGACGTGGCCATCCGCATGCACCCGCCGAAACAGCCGGATCTGGTGCAGCGGCACCTGATGTCGATGGAATGGCATCTCTGTGCCAGCGCCGACTATCTGCGCAAGCACGGCACGCCGCAGAAGCCCGAGGACCTGGACGCGCAGCGGCTGATCCTGTTCGGCGACTACCGCGCCCCGGTCCCGGACATCAACTGGCTCGCCGAACTCGGCCGTCGCCCGGGCAACCCCCGCCGCGCGCTGCTGGAGGTGAACAGCCTGCAGGCGATGGTGATGGCGGTGCGCACCGGCCTCGGCATCGCCGCCCTGCCGGACTACATGGCGGCGGAGGAGGAGGCGCACGGCATGGTGCGCCTGCTGCCCGACGTGAAGGCACCGAAGGTGGACGTGTATTTCGTCTATCCGGAGGAGCTGCGCACGTCCAAGCGCGTCGCCGTGTTCCGCGACTTCCTGCTGGCCCGGCTGGCGCAGCGCGGCTGAGCCGCCGGCTGGCGGTCAGACGTGCTGGCCGCCGTTGATGTGAAGCTCCGCGCCGTTGACGTAGCTGGCGGCCTCGCTGCACAGGAAATGGATGGTCGCCGCGACCTCCGCGGGACTGCCGAGGCGGCGCATCGGCACTTCGCGCTCGGCGAACGCGGCGTTGCCGGGGGACAGGATGGCGGTCGCGATCTCGCCGGGGGAGATCGCGTTGGTGCGCACGCCGAGTGGGGCGAACTCGCTCGCCATCTCGCGTGTCAGCGACGCCAGCCCCGCCTTGCTGGCGGCATAGGCGACGCCGGCATAGGGATGCACGCGCGACCCGGCGATCGAGGTGACGTTGACGATCGACCCCTTCGCCGCCGCCAGCGGCTCGATCAGCCCGCGCGCCAGCAGCGCGGTCGAGATCAGGTTGACGTTCAGCACGGCAAGCCAGGTGTCATAGGACGTATCGAGCACGCCGAGCCGCCCGCCATCCGGCTTCTTGGGCGAGATCCCGGCGTTGTTGACCAGCGCGTGCAGCGGCCCGCCGTCCAGGCGGCGGCGGATTTCGGTCAGCCCGTCCGGCAGCCGGTCGATATCGCCGAGATCGAGTTGAACGTGATCCTCCGCCCCGCCCCACGGGCAGCGCGGCGAGAACGCCTGGCGGGAGATGGTCAGCACCCGCCAGCCCTGGTCGTGGAACAGCTTGGCCGTCGCATGGCCGATGCCGCGGCTCGCGCCGGTGAGCAGGAGCGTGCGCTGGGTCATGGGGGAGTCTCCGATACAGGCGGGAGCATAGGGAAAGCCGGCCGGCCATGCCATGATCCCGTGCCGGAGGAGGAACCGCCATGCAGGATACAGCCCGCGCCGCCGTGATCCACGCCCCGCACGATCTGCGGATCGAGGCGGTGCCGGTGCCGGACGCCGGGGCGGGCGAGGTACGGGTGCGCGTGCGCGCCGGCGGCATCTGCGGCTCCGACCTGCATTATTTCCACGACGGCGGCTTCGGCACCGTGCGCATCCGCGAGCCGATGGTGCTGGGCCACGAGATCGCCGGCGTGGTGGAGACGGTGGGCGCCGGCGTCACCGGCCTGCATCCCGGCGATCTGGTCGCGGTCAATCCCAGCCTGCCCTGCGGCGCCTGCCGCTTCTGCCTCGCCGGCATGGCCAACCACTGCCTCGACATGCGCTTCTACGGCAGCGCCATGCGCTTCCCCCACGTGCAGGGCGGTTTCCGGGAGGTGCTGGTGTGCCGCGCGGTGCAGGCGGTGCGCGCCGAGATGCCGCCGTCCCGCGCCGCCTTCGCCGAGCCGCTGGCGGTCTGCCTGCATGCGGTGCGGCAGGCCGGGCCGCTGCTCGGCGCGCGGGTGCTGGTGACCGGGGCGGGGCCGATCGGCGCGCTGGCGGTGCTGGCGGCGCGCCACGCCGGCGCGCGGCAGATCGTCGCGACCGACCTGCTGGACGCGCCGCTGGCGCTGGTCGGCCGGCTGGGCGCCGATGCCACGCACAACCTGCGCGCCGAGCCGGATGCGCTGGACCGCTACGGCGCGGACAAGGGCGTGTTCGACGCGGTGCTGGAATGCTCGGGCAGCGGCGCGGCGCTGGCCGGCGCGATCCCGGCGGCGCGGCCGGGTGCCGTGATCGTGCAGGTCGGGATCGGCGGCGCGCAGACGCCGGTGCCCCTGAACGCCGTGGTGGCGAAGGAGATCACGCTGCGCGGCACGTTCCGCTTCGACGCCGAATTCGCCCTCGCCGTCGATGTGCTGGCGCGCGGCGCCATCGACATCGCCCCGCTGCTCACCGCCACCCTGCCGCTGGACCGCGCCGGCGAGGCCTTTGCGCTGGCATCCGACCGGGCGCGCGCCATGAAGGTGCAACTCGGCTTTTAGCCGCGGGTTTCAGCATCACCGCGCCGGTCGGACCGGACGCGGCATCGTCGTGATGCCAAGTTGAAGGAGCACCCCATGCGCCGAATCCTGCGTGCCGTCATCCCGCTGCTGCTGCTGCTGTCCGCCGCCTCGGGCCTTGCCGCCTGCAACACCGTCGCCGGCGCCGGGCAGGACCTGTCCAATGCCGGCCACGCCGTCACCAACGGGGCGGAAAGCGCCCAGTAGACGGCCACTGGACGGCGGGCCCCGGAATATGGCCCGATGCGCAATCACCCGGCCGGCCCGCCCGTGGCCGACCGGGCCGCGCCATTCCGGGAGAGTGCCATGCGTCGCTTCCTGCTCGCCGCCCTGCCGCTGCTCGGCCTGCTCGCCGCCTGCAACACCGTGAAGGGCGCAGGCGAGGACCTGTCCAACGCCGGCCACGCCATCAGCAATGCGGCGGAAAAGGTCGTGCAGTAGCGGGGCCACCCATTCGCGCAGGTGGACAGCGGCCCCCCGGCGCGCCAGATAGGGAGCGACCGCGATGGAGTTCCCGATGCGCGCCTATGCCTCCGACCCGCCTGACGAACCGGAAGTGCCGGAGCCGATCGGCCCCGACCAGCATGAGCCGGACGACAACAAGGCGCTCGGCAGCCCGGTGAACGAGCTGGAGCACCGGCTGCTCAACCAGCGCAAGGTGCTGGTGTTCGGCGCGATCGACGACAAGCTGGCGCGCGACGTGACCGGGCGGCTGCTGGCGCTGGCCGGCAAGTCCACCGCCCCGATCGACGTGTTCATCAACTCGCCCGGCGGCCATGTCGAGAGCGGGGATACCATCCACGACATGATCCGCTTCGTCGATGCCGAGGCGCCGGTGCGAATCATCGGCACCGGCTGGGTCGCCTCCGCCGGCGCGCTGATCTTCCTTGCCGGCAACCGCCAGCGGCGGTTCTGCCTGCCGCACACCCGCTTCCTGCTGCATCAGCCGATGGGCGGCGTGCGCGGGCCGGCGGTGGACATCGACATCGAGGCGCGCGAGATCGTGAAGATGCGCGAGCGCCTGAACCGGCTGATCGCGCGGGAGACCGGGCAGACCTACGAGAAGGTCGCCGCCGATACCGACCGGAACTACTGGATGAGCGCCGAGGAGGCGATCACCTACGGCATGGTCACGCGCATCATCGAAGCCGCGGCAGACCTGCCGCGATGACCGCGCCG
>JAKAZX010000152.1 GCA_021826485.1 Pseudomonadota bacterium
CTACATCGCCGGATTGACGGCGGGCGCGACCAAGGGCTGAGCAGGGGTGCGGCGGGCCAGCAGTTCGGCCACCGCGGCGCGCAGGTCGGCGCCGCGGAACGGCTTGCGCAACTGCGCCTGCGCGGCCGCGGCGCCGGCGCCGATCTCGGCATAGCCGCTGACCAGCAGCGCCGGCAGCCCGGGGCGCAGGCGGCGCGCGGCAGCGATCAGCGCCGTGCCGGTCATTCCCGGCATCGCGAAATCGGTCGCCAGCAGGTCGATCCGCGCGCCGCCGGACAGCACCGCCAGCGCGGCCTGCGCATCCGGCGCCTCGATCACCTCATAGCCGGCATCGCGCAGCACCTCGGCGGCGAAGGCCAGAACCTGCGCCTCGTCATCGACCAGCAGGACGGCAGCGGCGGGTGGGCGGGCCGCGGCGGCCGGCGGGGGCGGTGCCACGGCATCCTGGGCGGCCGGGACGGCGACGCAGGGCAGCCAGATCTCCACCGTGGTCCCGGCCGCCGCCCCGGACGCGGCGGCGATGCGTGCCGTGCCGCCGGACTGGCGCGCGAGGCCATAGACCTGGGCGAGCCCCAGGCCGGTCCCCCGCCCCACGTCCTTGGTGGTGAAGAACGGCTCGAACGCGCGGGCCCGTACCTCCTCCGGCATCCCGGGGCCGGTATCAGCGACGGCGATCACGATATGGGGGCCGTCGGCCAGGTCGGGCGTGCCGGGGACGACGGTCGCGCGGCGCACCGCGATGGTCAGCGTGCCGGCGCCCGCCATCGCATCGCGCGCGTTGATGGCGAGGTTGATCACCGAGAGTTCGAGCTGCACCGGATCGGTCATCACCGCGCAGGGCTGCTCCGGCAGTTCCAGCCGCAGCGCCACCATGCCGCCGAGCGTGCGGCGCAGCAGGTCCTCCATGTGGCGCAGCAGGTCGGCCGGGTCCAGCGGCCGCATGGCGAGCTTCTGGCGGCGGGCGAATACCAGCAACTGGTTGGTCAGGGCGCCCCCGCGCTCGGCGGCACTGCGCGCCGCGGTCAGCAGGCGGTGGCCGGTATCGGTGGTGACATGGCGCTCCAACAATTCCAGGCTGCCCAGGACGGCGGTGAGCAGGTTATTGAAATCATGTGCGACCCCACCGGCGAGCTGGCCGACCGCCTGGAGCTTCTGGGTCTGGCGCAACTGCTCCTCCAGCCGCTCGCGCTCGGCGGCCTCGGCCACCAGCCGGTCGCGCGCGGCGGCCAGTTCGGCGGTGCGGGCGGCAACCCGCCGCTCCAGCTCCTCCGCCGCGCCGCGCAGCCGGTCCTCGGCATGGCGCCGCTCGGTCACGTCCAGGCTGATGCCGACGAAGCGCCGCCACTGCCCCGCCCCCTCCCCCAGCATCCGGCCGCGGCTGTGCATCCAGCGCACCTGCCCGGTATCGGCCCGCAGGATGCGGTATTCCGCCAGATAGAACCCGTCGCCGGCGCGCGCCGCCGCCACCCCCGCAGTGACCGCCGCGCGATCCTGCGGGGCGATCCGCGCGAACCACGCCGCCTCGCTCGCTCGATCGACGGCGGGATCGAGGCCGAGCAGCGTGAAATGCGAGCGCGACCAGACCCTTCGCCCGGTGACCAGATCGACGTCCCAGGAGGCGATGTCGGCCGCGTCGATCGCCAGCGACAGCCGCTCCTCACTGGCGCGGCGGGCCTGGTCGGCGCGGATGCGCTCGACCGCATCCCAGCTCCGCTCCGCCACCTCCGCGGCCAGTTCGGCCTCGGCCTCGGTCCAGGCGCGCGGGGCGACGGACTGGGCGAACAGCACCGCCGCGCGCCGGCCGGCGCGCAGCAGCGGCACCGCCAGATCGGCATCGCGCGGCGCAGCGGCGGGCAGGCCGCCCGGCAGCGCCGGGCCGGTCCAGTCGGCGAGGACGATCAGGGATTGGCCGTCTTCCGCCACTTCACCGATGGCGATGCGGTCCGCGCCCAGCGCGGGGCCGAGCAGGGCGGCGGCGGCGCGCAGGACGGCGTCGGGTTCGCCCAAGGTGGCGAGGCTCTGGCGCAGCATGCGCCGCACCCAGGCGGCCGGTTCGCGGCGGTCCATGCGGCGACTGTGCCGGCGGACCGCGCCGCCGGCCAGCCCCCCACGAAGTCGTGATCCGCGGCTCAGGACCCGGGCCGGAGGGCCTTTTCGACCTCCGCGACATAGTTTTCCGGCAGCGGATGGCCGAGCACATTTTGCGCTCGCTCGGCCTCTCCATTGAGCGAAAAAAGCAGCGCCAGGGTGGCCCGCGCACGCGGCGGCAGCCCCGCCGTGTCCTCCAGCGGCGCCAGCACGTCGATGCCTTCCCGAACCTTCCCCGCCAGCATAAGTGACAAGGCGAGATCGTTGCGGATCGCCGCGTCATCCGGCGCCAGCGCCAGCGCCCGGCGATACAGCGCCTGCGCCCCGGCGTGGTCGGCCTTCATGTCGAGCGCCACTGCCTTGTCGGTCAGCGTCGCCGGATCGTCCGGGTGCTGGGCGAGCGCGGTATCCAGCGCCGCCTCCGCCTCGGCGGTGCGGCCCTCCCCCAGATCGAGGGCGGCGCGGGCGCGGATCGCTTCGGCGTCGTGCGGGTTGGCGCGCAGGCGGGCGGCGAGCACCTGGCGGGCCTGGGCGACGTGGCCGGCCTTGGCGAGCGCCGCGGCGGCGCGGAGCTGCACCGCGGTATCGTTCGGCGCGTTCGCCGCCGCCGCCGCGTAGAGCGACCCGGCCAGTTCGTCATTGCCGGCCGCCGCGGCGGCATCCGCGAGACGCAGCCGCGCATCCGCGTTCAGCTTCGGCGCCTGCTGCTGCTGCGTGCAGCCGGCAAGCGCGACCCAGGCGACCAGCAGGGGCAGCAGGCGCCGCATCATTTGCCCGCCGCCTGGGTGAGCGCGTCGGTCACCCGCATCATCGCCGGCCCCATCAGCGCGATGAACAGCGACGGCAGGATGAAGAAGATCAGCGGGAACACCAGCAGCGCCGGCAGCCGCACCGCCTTCGCCTCCAGCCGCGTCATGCGCTCGCGCCGCAACTCCCCGGCGACCGCCCGCAGCGCCTGGCCGAGCGGCGTGCCGTATTGCAGCGCCTGGCTGATGATCGCCGCCATCCGCCGCAGCCCCTCCACCCCCGTCCGGTCGCCGAAATTGCGGAACGCCTGCCGCTGGTCCGGCAGCACGCGCAGCTCATCGACCAGCATCGCCAGCGCCCCGGCCATCGCGCGGTTGGAGGAGCGCATCTCCCGCGCCACCTGATCCAGCGCCGCTTCCAGCGCCATCCCGGCCTCCGCGCACACCACCAGCAGGTCGAGCGCGTCGGAGGCGCCGCGTTGCAGGTCGCGCGTATAGGGGCGGCGCAGCATGCGCAGCACCCATTCCGGCCCGAGCACGCCGCCGGGCACCGCGGCGGCGGCGGCCAGCAGGATCATCAGCGGCTTCAGGTGCATGAGCAGCCCGTAGCCGATCGCCCCGGCCGGCAGCAGCACCATCACCGCCACCTTGGCGCCGAGCACCAGCGGCAGCATCTGCGCCGGATTGAACCCGCTGGCACCGAGCATGGCGCCCAGCACCGCCAGATCCTGGTCGGAATACAGCCGCGTGCGCTCGCGGATCGACTGGCCGAGCGCGCGCAGCACGGCCAGCAGCCACATGCCGCCGCTGCGCCGCACCGCCGCCCGCTGCTCGCCGGTGATGCTGGCGATGCGTGCCTCCAGATCGCGGGTTCCTGCTTCCTGCCACAGCAGCAGGGCAGCGATGCCGACCAGCAGCACCAGCGCGCCGAGCAGCGCGGCCAGCGGCGGGACCGGCAGGGACATCCCGTTGAACATCAGTCGCGCGTCGCCGAGCTGATCATCTTGCGCATGAGCAGTTGCCCGAGGATCATCAGCACTATGCCGATCATCAGCAGCCGCCGCCCGCGCGCCTGGTGCAGGAAGATATCGAGATAGCCTTTCTGCGTCATCGCCATCGCCGCGCCGCCGATGAACGGCAGGCCGCTGAGCACGTAGGCGGAAACCTTCGCCTCCCCCGCCAGGGCGGAGGCGCGGGCGGCGAGCGCGATGCGCTGGCGCACGGTTTCGGCCAGCAACTGCACCGTTTCCGCCAGCCGGCCGCCGCTGCGCGCCTGCACGCCGAGCGTGACCGCGAAGATCGCGTATTCGGCAACCCCGCTGCGCTGGTGCAGCGCCATCAGCGCCGTCTCGGCGTTGTTGCCGAGCGCCATTTCGCGCACCACGCGGCCGAATTCCTCGCGCGTCGGCGCCGGCAGTTCGCGCGCCACCCCGCGGAACGCCTCGGCAACCGGCAGGCCGGCACGCACGGAGCTTGCCAGCAGCTCGATCATATCGGGCATCTGGCGGCGCAGCCGGTCGGCGTACCGCCGGCATTCCCAGCCGAACAGCGTGCGCGTCACCAGCAGCCCCACCGCGACCGCGATCAGCAGCGACACATGCGGGCGGAAATACAGCAGCGCCAGCCAGCCGGCGCCGACCCCCGCCGCCATGCCGAGCATCGCCACCACGCCGACCGGCATCACATGCGCGCCGGGCAGATCGGTCGGCACTTGCAGGAACCGCCGCAGCGCATCCTTGACCGGCGCGCGCCGCCGCTGCGCCAGACGGATGCTGCGCGGCCCGTCGCCATCCACCGCGACGCCGGCATTGCCGACGGCGGCGATCCGCCGTTCCAGCAATTGCGCGCGGGTGTCCAGGCGCAGCACGACGAGGCCGCCGAGCATGACCAGCACCAGCGCGATCACCGGCAGCAGCAGGGTGGCCGGCATCGTCAGGCTTCCTGCAAGGCGGCGGTCCAGGCCCGGTCCAGGCCGAAATACTCCAGCCGGCCGAGGAAGGACGGTCGGGCACCGGAGGACACGTAGCGGCCCTGGATGCGGCCCTGGCTGTCCTCCCGGTCGAATTCGAAGCGGGCGATGTCGTTCATGGTGACGACATCCTCCTCCAGCCCGCACACCTCGGAGACCTGGGTGATGCGGCGCCCACCGTCGCGCATGCGCTGCACCTGGATGATCAGGTCGAGCGCGCCGACGATCTGCGTGCGGATCGCCCGCACCGGCAGGTTGAAGCCCATCATCACCATGTTCTCGATGCGCGTCAGCGCGTCGCGCGTGGTGTTGGCGTGGATGGTGGAGATCGAGCCGTCATGGCCGGTGTTCATCGCCTGCAGCATGTCGAACGCCTCGGCGCCGCGCACCTCGCCGATGATGATCCGGTCCGGGCGCATGCGCAGCGCGTTGCGCACCAGATCGCGCTGCGTCACCTGCCCCTGGCCTTCCAGGTTCTCCGGCCGCGTTTCCAGCCGCACGACATGCGGCTGCTGAAGTTGCAGTTCCGCCGCGTCCTCGACGGTGATGACGCGCTCTCCGTGGTCGATGAGCTGGCTCATGGCATTGAGCAGCGTCGTCTTGCCCGAGCCGGTGCCGCCGGAGATCACGATGTTGAGGCGCGAGCGGGCGGCAATGCCGAGCAGGCGGGCAATGCCCGGCGACATCGCGCCGTTGCGCACCAGCCCATCGAGATCGAGGCGGCGGCGGGCGAATTTGCGGATCGACATGCATGGGCTGTCGAGCGCGAGCGGCGGGAAGACGACGTTGACGCGGCTGCCGTCCGGCAGGCGGGCATCGACCATCGGGCTCGATTCGTCGATGCGCCGCCCGATCCGCCCGGCGATCTTCTTGGCGATGGTGGCGATGTGGTCGGCATCGCGAAAACGGATATCGGCACGCTCCAGCCGCCCGCGCCGCTCCACGAAGATGCTGTTCGGCCCGTTGACCATGATATCGGCCACGCTGTCATCGGCCAGCAGCGCCTCCAGCGGGCCGAAGCCGGTCATGTCGTTGACCAGTTCCTCGGCCAGCCGCGCCTGCTCGCGCGCCGACAGTTCCAGCCGGTCCTCGTTGGCGATCTCATGGATGATCGTCTCGGTCTGCCGGCGTAGCTCGTGGCGCGGCAGTTCGGCGGCGAGCACCGGGTCGATCTGCTTGAGCACCCGCAGGCGCAGCGAATCCTGCCGCCGCTCCGGCGGCTCGGCGAGCAGCGGCAGCGCCACGCCCGCCTGCGCGCTCTGCGTCTCCGGTGGGATCGCCAGCATGTCACGCTTGCCAAAAACCTTCATGGCCGCAGCATCCTTTTGATCCAGGATCGTTCAGGGACGGTCTGGGTACCGGCGATCTCGCGCAGCAGCGGAGAGAGATGGCGCGACAGTTCCGGCACCCGCTGCAAGGCGGGGACGCCGAGGTTGAACGCCTCGATCATCTTCGCGCCGAGATTGGGGATGACGATGTCCGGCGCGGCGCCCAGCCCCTTCTCCATCAGCTTGAGGGAGACGCCGTTCTTCGATTCGGCCCGGTTCAGCACGGTGACGCAGCGGTCGCTGCCGGTCAGTACCTTGACCATGTGGCGGATGCCACGGGCGTCGCGCACGCTGGCGACATCGGGGCCGAGCACGACCACCACCTGGCGGGCCACCGCCAGCACCTGGCGCATCGACGGCGGCATCGGCATCGGCAGGTCGATCATCACGTAATTGAATTTCTGCCGCAGCAGGTCGAGCACGCGCGCCACCCCGGCATCGGTGATCGCGGGCGTCGCCTCGAACGGTTCCTCGGCGCCGATCAGGCGGACGCGCGGGGATATGGCGATCGCGGTGCGTTCCAGGAACAGCGCATCGGCACGCTCGGCATCCTCCAGCGCGATGCGCAGGCCGGGGCCGGGCCGCGCCGACAGCATCAGCGCCGCGGCACCCGCCTGCAGATGCAGATCGAGCAGCGCGACATGGCCCTTGGCCACGCGCGCGAGTTCCAGCGCGGTGCTGACCGCGACCGTGGTGGCACCGACCCCGCCGCGCGCGCCGCACACCGCGACGACATGGCCGCCCCGCCCGCCCGGCGGATCGGCGGCGCGCTGGGTGATGTGCGGCAGCAGCACGCGCTGCACCGTGTCGCGCGTGAGCGGTTTCGGCAGGTAGTCGGCAACCCCGAATTCACTGACCAGAAGCCGGTAGAAGCCGATTTCGGTGTTGTCGCCGATCACCAGCATCTTGATGTCGGGCGGGCAGACGCCGGCCAGCGCCTCCAGCGCCGCCTGCGGCTCGGCGATGCCCGAGACATCGACGATGGCGGTGGTCGCGCTTTCCTTCTCGAAGAAGCGCATGGCCTGGCGCACCGTGCCGCGACGGATGTCGAGTTCCGGCGCGGCGTCGAACAGACCGAGACGCAGCGCGTTCGCGCTTTCGTCGTCGCTGACGAAGGCGATGATGCGCGCGACACTGCCGACCGAAGGTTCGCTGGTCGGGACGGCGGCGGCCGGTGCCGCGTCGCTACTGAGGAGTTGCACCGCTGCCTCCCGTCGAACCGCCGCCGCCGCCGCTGCCGGTGGAGGAGTCGCCGGTCAGCAGCGCGGCGCGCTTGCCGCTCAGCAGCAGGCCGACCGGCGGTGCCGCCTCCACCGCCAGACCGCCGGTTGCCGCCTCTCCGGCCACCAGATCCTGCGGGTTGGCGACCATGACGCGCAGATTGGCCTCGTTGTCGCCGGTGGGTGCCCAGGTGCCCGGCTTGTCGATCGGATCGTCGGTGATCGGATTGCCGACGCAGCCCGCCAGCAACAGGCAGGCGGCGAGCAGCGGCGGCGCGGTGCGGCGTGGGGACATGCGGCGGCTCATTTCAGGATGAAGCCGGCGCCCTGCGGCAGCGGCGCGTCGGGGGTCGCGGGGGCGGAAGCCATCTGCCGGCCGAACAGGATGCGATCGAGGTCGGTCGCCGGCACGAAATGGTCGGTGGGCGCGCGGTACGCGGTGGGCGTGGCGGCCGGCCGCACGATGTACGGCGTGACGATGATGACCAGTTCGCTGTCGCCGCGCTGGAACTGCGTGGACTTGAACAGCGAGCCGAGCACCGGCAGCTCGCCCAGATACGGCAGCGCGTTCACCAGGTCGGTGCTGGTGCGTTGCAGCAGCCCGGCGATCGCGAAGCTCTGGCCGCTGCCGAGTTCGATCGTCGTCTCGGCGCGCCGCACCGTCAGCGCCGGGATGGTCACGGTGCCGGTGCCGACCGGCACGCTGACGGCACCGTTGGTGGAAAGCTGGCTCACCTCCGGCCGGATGCGCAGATTGAGGCGGTTCGGCGCCAGCACGGTGGGCACCACCGCCAGGCTGACACCGAACTGCTTGAAATCCACCGTGACCTGCACGGCGCCATTGGCAACCGTGCCGGCGACCGGGATGGGGAACTCGCCACCGGCCAGGAAGCTTGCGGTTTCGCCGGACTGCGCGGTCAGGTTCGGCTCGGCGAGGATGGTGATGAGCTGGTCGGCGGCCAGCGCGTCGATGATGCCATTCACATCCCAGTTGGAGGAGGTGTAGGCGCCGCCGACCTGATCGACATTCGCGCCGTTCAGCGCCTGCAACCCCATCGGGCTGAGCGCACTGATCGCACCGCCCGCGGCGGCACCGCCGAGCAGGCCGAAGCGCCACGGGTTGCCCGAGCCGAGGGCCTGCCAGTTGAACCCGAGCTGGCGCGTGATCTGCCGGTTGATCTCCGCGATGCGGACCCGGACGTTCACCTGGATGCTGCCGAGGACGACGAGGTTGTCGATCACCGCGCCCTTGTCGGCCAGATAGGCGCGGGCGATCGCCTCCGCCTGCAACGCCGCGGCGGCGGTGGGGATCGTGCCGGTCAGCACCACGTCCGCCCCTGTGGCCGTGGCGCGCAGGTCGGCGGCGCCGGGCACGGATTGCGTGATCGCGGCGCGGATCGCGGCAGCGGTCGCCGCCGTCACGTGCGGCGGGGGGGCC
>JAKAZX010000153.1 GCA_021826485.1 Pseudomonadota bacterium
GCATCAGTTGCGACCAGGAGCCGCAGGGTGGGATCGAGCCGGAACGTCGCCACCGCGACCGCGCGTCCGCCCGGCCCGTCCAGCCGCGCCAACCCGGCAGGGCGGGCGAGCAGGGCATCGGTTGCCACGGGCGGCGGCAGCGCCGGTTCGGCGGTACCGCCGACCCGTACCATCCGGCCGGCATCGTCCACCAGCCACGCGCCGGCACGGGCGAACGGCTCCGCCCCCACCAGGGAGACTGCGGCGATCACACCGGCAACCGCGCCGGCGAATCGCCCGTCCCGCCCCTGCCGGGCGACGGCGAGCAGCAGCACGGGCGACGGGCCGGGCACCAGCATTTCCGCGATCCCGCCACCGGGCGTCCGCAGGGGCGTGAGCCAGGCGTCATCGGGCAGTGCCGGAAACGCCGCCCCGTCGCCGCAGACCGTCGCGCCGGCCGCATCCGTCACCCGCAGCGCCGCGAAGCCGTCCGGCTGCAACGGCGCGGCACGCGCGAGCACCGCCGCGCACAGGCCGGGCGCGTTTTCCGCCAGCGCCGGATCGGCCGAGATCCCGGCCAGAAACCGCCGCCCGCCGCCGAGCACGGTGCCGATCCGCGCGGCCGTCGCGGCCCGCTGGATCGCCGCGCGATCGAGCGACGCTCCGGCCAGCAGGCCGGAATTCTGCCAAACGATCACGACCGACAGCAGGAGCAGCGGCACGGCCGCCACCAGCAGCAGCAGCGCGACCCGGCCGCGCACCCCGGCGAGCCGGCGGCCGATCCCGCTCTTCAGCCGCCCGCCGATGCTTTCTGCCACACTGCTGTCCCCTGCCCCGCCCGACTATGCCACGCGCCGGGCGGGCCGCCGCCTCATGATCCGGCAGTATGGATCACTTACTGCGATCCTCCTCGATCAGACGCAGCAGGTCCTGGGGAATCGGCTCCTTCGCCACGGTGTCGAACAACTGGTGCAGGCTGCGCTGCAACCAGAGGTCGAACGCAGCATCCGACGCCCCTTCCGTCTCCTGGGACTGGAGGGTGGACGCCATGGGCGAGGAATGCTTAGGGCGCGTCATTACGAGGTGCTTCATGCTCACCTGGCCCGAGACCTCGGCAGCAGCCGGGGCCCCGCCGTCTAACAGGACACGTGGTCCGCAGAGTTTATAAACCGGACGACAGTTCCGCGCCAGATTTTCCCGCACCGGTTATGCCGCGCGCCGGCAGCCGCGCCGCGCGCGACGGGGCCGGCAGCCCCTCCGGCCGCTCGCCGAGCAGCCAGGTTTCGAGCTGCCGCCGGGCGCGGAACACCCGGCTTTTGGCGGTGCCGACCGCGCAGCCGGTGGCCTCGGCCAGCGCCTCGTAGCTCATGCCGTTCAGCACCACCATGACCAGCGCCTCCCGCTGGTCGGCCGGCAGGCGGGTCATTGCGCGGGCGAGTTCCTTCAGCGCGAGCCGGTCCTCATGCGGCGCTTCGGAGGCCAGCGCCGACGACGGTACGTCCTCGATATCGGTGGTGTCCCGCCGCTTGCGCAGGTTGGAAATGAACCGGTTGCGCAGGATGCGGTGCATCCAGGCGGCGAAGTTTGTGCCGGGGATGAAGCTGTCCTGCGCCGACAGCGCATTGCAGACCGCATCCTGCACCAGATCCTCCGCGCTGGCGCGGTTGCGCGTCAGGGCCAGCGCCTGCACGCGCAGCTTGGGAAGGATGGCAATGACCTGATCATGAAAGACTGAGTCGCTCACGGTATGCTCCGGCTTCTGCCCGATGATGACCAACCAATGAAGCACGCGTGTATGAGGTTGCATGTCGCCGCTCACGACTGCGCGAACACGAACCGCGTGAGTTGCAGCCGCGGTTGGGTGGTGTAATGCATGGACGTGGTGATGGCAGGACATACAGCACCGGTCGCCGCGGCGCGCGGCGGCCTGCGGAAAGGCGGCTTCGGCGTGACGTTGCGCGCCGGGTCAGGTATCGTGCGGCGCTGCCGGCCCGTCGGCGCCCCGGTGCAGCACCCGCGACAGCAGCACCCGCGCGCGCGACACCCGCGCCTTCATGGTGCCGACCGGTACGCCGCAGATTTCCGCCGCCTGTTCGTAGCTCATGCCCTGGGCGCCGACCAGCACCAGCGATTCGCGGAGCAGCGGCGGCAGCGCGAACAGATGCGTCTGCAGGTCGGTCAGCTCGCTGTGCGCATGCTGGGCGGGCTGCCCGGCATGTTCGGGCGGCGGCGTGCGCTCCAACGCCGCACGCTCGCTGCGCCGGCGCCGCGCCTGTTCATAGAATGCGTTGCGCAGGATCACGAACAGCCACGCGCGCAGGTTGCTGCCCGGCTGGAACTGCGGCAGGGCGGCGAGCGCGCGCACCAGCGCCTCCTGCACCAAGTCGTCAGCTTCGGCGCGCTGGGGCATCAGGAAACGGGCATAGGCGCGCAGGTCCGCGATCAGCGGCAGCAGCGCGTCGCGGGGGTCCTGCGTGTCCAAGCTGCGCGACTTCACTCAAATATTGCACATGGGATGTCTAGTGCGATGCGCGCTTCTGCAAGGGATGCCGTCCGATGAGCGATGTGCGCCGCGAAGGTCTGATGCGCGCGCTGCCCTACGCGCGACGCTATGCCCGCGCGCTGACCGGGGCGCAGAGCACCGGCGACCGTCTGGTTGCCGACAGCCTGCGGGAGATGATGTCCCACGGCGGCACCGCGATGTCCGACGACATCCGGCTGGCGTTCTACGAACATGTCACCCGCAGCTTCAACCGCATGCCGCCGTTGCAGGATGCGCCTCATGATCTGAGCGCGGTGGAACGGCAGTTGCTGCTGCTGACCGCGCTGGAGGAATTGCGGGTAGAGGATGCGGCGCCGATCGTCGCGATGACGGCGCAGCAGGCGACGGAGCGGCTTGCCGCCGCGCGCACGCGCCTGCGCGATGCCGCCGCAACCGATGTGCTGATCATCGAGGACGAGCCGATCATCGCGCTCGATATCGAGGAACTGGTGCAGGGCTGCGGCCATCGCGTGGTCGGCGTGGCGGCGACCGAGAGCGAGGCGGTGGCGCTGGCGGCGCGCACGCGGCCGGGGCTGATCCTGGCGGACATCAATCTGGGCCGCGGCGGCGACGGCACCTCGGCTGTGGCACGCATCATGGAATGCCACAAGGCGCCGGTGATCTTCGTCACCGCCTATCCCGAACGGCTGCTGACCGGCGAATCGGTGGAACCCGCCTTCGTCATCACCAAGCCGTTCGAACCGGTGACGCTGGCGATCGCGACCTATCAGGCGGTGACGGGCGGATTGCGCATGGCCTGACATCGTTGCCGAACGCCGCGATGCGGCGCGCGGTTGCCGCGCGGGAACCGCGGGCGCAACCCCGCTTTGAGGCTGGGATGGCAACCACGACCGAACCGCGCCTGGCGGCCGCCGCCGCCAGCCCCGTCGCGCCGCGCGATGCCGCGCCGCGCATCTACTATCTCGACCCGCTCGCCGCCGGCCCGCTCGCCGGCTGGGCCGGGCATCTGGACCGCGCCGCGGCGCTCGGCTTCTCGCACGTGCTGCTGGCGCCGCCCTTCGCGAGCGACGATCTGTTCCTGGCGGCCAGTTTCGACCGGCCGCACCCCGCAATGCGCGCCGGGGAGGATGCCGCCGCCGCGCTGCACCGCATCGCCGCGCTGTGCGCCGGACGCGGCCTGACGCCGCTGCTCGACGTGATGCTGGGCCGCGTCGCCGCCGGCGGCGACATCGCCGCCGCCGAGCCCGGCCTGTTCCGCGCCCCCGACCCCGCCCGCGCACTCGACCCGCGCAGCTACAGCGCGGCCGGCGATGCCGCGGAAGCCCGTTTCGCGGACGCGGCCCCGGCACTGACCGAATGGTGGGGCGCGCGGCTGCGCGGCTGGCGCGACCTGGGTTTCGCCGGGTTCCGCTTGCTCGCACTGGATGCCGTGCCACCCTCGGCGCTGCGCGCGCTGACTGCCGCGGCGCGGCGCGGCGGGCGTGCCCTGCTGCTCGGCTGGACGCCGGGGCTGGTGGCGGAGGCGCAGAGCGCCCTGGCCGGCTGCGGGCTGGACTACGTGTTCGCCTCCCTGCCCTGGTGGGATTTCCGCGCCGAGTGGCTGTGGACAGAGGCCGAGCGGCTGCGCCGGGTCGCCCCGCTGCTGGCGCCGGTGGAGGCGCCGTATGACCGGCGCTATGCCGCGCGCATCCCCGACCCGGCGCTGCGCGAGGCCGCCTGCCGCCGTGCCGCCGCCTTCGCCCGCGCGTTCGGCGACGGGTGGATGATGCCGATGGGCGTGGAGGGCGCGGCGACCGAACGGCTCGATCCCCGTCGCCCGGCGGCCCTGCCGCCGCCGCTGCCGGCGGTCGGCGCCGCCATCGCCGCGGCCAATGCGGCGGTGCTGCCCGCCGCGCCGCCGCGGCTGCTGAGCGCGCCGGAGGCGGACGTGGTGGCGCTGCTGCGCCCGGCGCCGGACGGCCAGGGCAGCGTGCTGATCGCCGCCAATGCCGATCTGGACCACCCGGCGCGGGTGAATCTGTCACCGCTGCTCGGCCCGTTGCAGGGGGCGGAAGCGCTCGGGCGGCTGGCAGCGGCGGCGGTGACGACCGTGCCCCTGCGCGCGCCGCCGCCGATCACGCTCGCCCGCCCACCGCTGCCCCGCAGTGCCGAGGCGGCGGCGCGTGCCCCGCGCATCGCCATCGAAAGCGTCGCACCTTTCGTGGAGGGCGGGCGCTTCGCCGCCAAACGCGTGGTCGGCGAGACCGTGGAGGTGACGGCCGACATCCTGGCGGACGGGCACGACCAGCTCGGCGTCGCGCTGCTGTGGCGCAGCGCAGACGAGGCATCGTGGCACGAGACGCGGATGCGCCCGCTCGGCAACGACCGCTGGTCGGCGCCGTTCGCACTGCCGCGCATCGGCCGCTGGCTGTTCACCATCGAGGCATGGCGCGACGCCTTCGCCACCTGGCGCGACGAGGTGGGCAAGAAGCACGCCGCCGGCATCGACCTGCAACTGGAGTTGATCGAGGGCCGCGAGATGCTGGAGGCGGCAGCGCCGCGGGTGCCGGCGCTGCGCGGGATCGCCGATGCGGTGGCGCGCAGCGATGCGGCGGGACAGGTGGCGCTGCTGCTGGCGGCCCGCACCGCCGCCCTGATGGCGGCGGCGGACCAGCGCCCGTTCGCGGTGCGCCTGTCGCCCGCCTGCCCGGTCGATGCCGACCCGCCGCGCGCCGCGTTCGCGAGCTGGTACGAGATCTTCCCCCGCTCGATGAGCGACGATGCCGCGCGCCACGGCAGTTTCGCCGACGTGATCCGCCATCTGCCGCGCATCCGCGACATGGGATTCGACGTGCTGTATTTCCCGCCGATCCATCCGATCGGGCACACCAACCGCAAGGGCCGCAACAACGCCCTGCGCGCCGCGCCGGCCGATCCCGGCAGCCCGTATGCGATCGGCAGCGAGCACGGCGGACACGACGCGATCCATCCGGAGCTCGGCACGCTGGAGGATTTCGCCCGCCTGCGCGACGCGGCAGCAGCGGAGGGCATCGAACTCGCGCTGGATTTCGCCATCCAGTGCGCGCCCGATCATCCCTGGCTGAAGCAGCACCGCGAATGGTTCGACTGGCGGCCCGACGGCTCGTTGAAATATGCCGAGAATCCGCCGAAGCGGTACGAGGATATCGTCAACGTCGCGTTCTACGCGCCGGGTGCGGTGCCCGACCTGTGGGTCGCGCTGTGCGAGGTGGTGCTGTTCTGGGCGGCGCAGGGCGTGCGCATCTTCCGGGTGGACAACCCGCACACCAAGCCGTTCCCGTTCTGGGAGTGGCTGATCGCCGAGGTGCGCGCCCGCCATCCCGACGCGATCTTCCTGGCGGAGGCGTTCACCCGGCCGAAGATCATGCGCCGGCTGGGCAAGCTCGGCTTCACGCAGTCCTACACCTACTTCACATGGCGCAACACCGCGCGGGAATTGCAGGAGTACGTGACGGAGCTGAGCACCGAGGCCGCCGACTTCATGCGCCCCAACTTCTTCGTCAACACGCCCGACATCAACCCGGTGTTCCTGCAGACCTCCGGCCGGCCGGGTTTCCTGATCCGCGCCGCGCTGGCGGCGACGCTCGCCGGGTCGTGGGGCATCTACAGCGGCTTCGAACTGTGCGAGGCCGCCGCCCTGCCGGGGCGAGAGGAATACGCGGATTCCGAGAAATACCAGATACGCGCGTGGGACTGGCAGCGTCCGGGCAACATCGTCGCGGAAATCTCCCAGCTCAACCGCATCCGCCGGCACAACCCGGCGCTGCATTCGGTGCGCGGCGTGGATTTCCTGGCCACCGCCAATGACCATGTGCTGGTCTATGAGAAGGCGACGGAGGATCGGAGCAACGTGCTGCTGGTCTCGGTCAGCCTCGATCCGCGCAACGCCCAGGCGGCGGACATCGAAGTACCCCTGTGGAAATGGGCGCTGCCCGACAGCGGCAGCCTGATCGCGGAGGACCTGCTGGCCGAGACCGTCGCGACCTGGCAGGGAAAATGGCGGCGGGTGGCGCTCTCGCCGGAAGCTCCGTACCGCATCTGGCGGCTGCGCCCCGCCGCCTGAGGACAGGCATGACCGACACATCCCCCCCGGACGACCCGCTGTGGTACAAGGACGCGGTCATCTACCAGTTGCACGTCAAGTCGTTCTTCGATGCCGACAACGACGGCGTCGGCGACTTTCGCGGGCTGCTGGAGAAGCTGGACTATATCGCCGAGCTCGGCGTGACCGCGATCTGGCTGCTGCCGTTCTATCCCAGCCCGCGGCGCGACGACGGCTACGACATCGCCGACTATCGCGGCGTGCATCCGGAATACGGCTCGCTCGGCGACGTGCGGCGGCTGATCTCGGCGGCGCATGACCGGGGGTTGCGGGTGATCACCGAACTGGTGGTGAACCACACCAGCGACCAGCATCCCTGGTTCCAGCGCGCGCGGCATGCGCGGCCGGGCTCGGTTGCGCGCAACTTCTATGTGTGGTCCGACGACGACCAGAAATACGCCGGAACCCGCATCATCTTCGTGGACACGGAAAAGAGCAACTGGACCTGGGATCCGGTAGCCGGCGCCTATTTCTGGCACCGCTTCTACTCCCACCAGCCGGACCTGAACTTCGACAACCCGCGGGTGATGCAGGAAGTGCATTCGGTGATGCGCTTCTGGCTGGAAATGGGCATCGACGGACTGCGCCTGGACGCGGTGCCCTACCTGGTGGAGCGCGAAGGCACGATCAACGAGAACCTGCCGGAGACGCACGCCATCCTCAAGCGCATGCGCGCCGAACTCGACCGCGTGGCGCCCGGCCGGATGCTGCTGGCGGAGGCCAACCAGTGGCCGGAGGATGCGCAGCAGTATTTCGGCGACGGCGACGAATGCAACATGTGCTTCCATTTCCCGCTGATGCCGCGCATGTACATGGCGATCGCGCGGGAGGACCGGTTCCCGATCACCGACATCCTGCGCCAGACGCCGGAGATTCCCGCCAACAGCCAGTGGGCGATCTTCCTGCGCAACCATGACGAGCTGACGCTGGAGATGGTGACTGACAGCGAGCGCGACTATCTGTGGGAAACTTATGCCGCCGACCGTCGCGCGCGCCTCAATCTCGGCATCCGCCGCCGCCTCGCCCCGCTGCTGGAGCGTGACCGCCGGCGCATCGAGCTGATGAACGGCCTGCTGCTGTCCATGCCCGGAACGCCGGTGATCTACTACGGCGACGAGCTTGGCATGGGCGACAACATCCATCTCGGCGACCGCGACGGCGTGCGCACGCCGATGCAGTGGTCGCCCGATCGCAACGGCGGCTTCTCCCGCGCCGATCCGGCGCGGCTGGTGCTGCCGGTCATCATGGACCCGCTCTATGGCTACGAAGCGGTGAACGTGGAGGCGCAGGCCGCCGACCCGCATTCGCTGCTCAACTGGATGCGCCGGATGCTGTCCGTGCGCCGCCGCTTCTCGGTGTTCGGGCGTGGCACATTGCGCTTCCTCTATCCCGGCAACCGCAAGGTGCTGGCGTTCCTGCGTGAGTACCGCGCCGGCGAGACGGACGAGACGGTGCTGTGCGTCAGCAACCTGTCGCGCAGCGCTCAGGCGGTGGAGCTCGACCTTTCCGCCTTCGCCGGCCGCGTGCCGGTGGATGTCGTCGGCGGGTCGGTGTTCCCGCCGGTCGGCCAGCTCAGTTACCTGCTGACGCTGCCGCCGTACAGCTTTTTCTGGTTCCTGCTGAGCACCGCGGCACAGCTTCCGCCGTGGCACGTGCGCCCGCCCGAGCCATTGCCGGAGTTCGCAACCGTGGTCATCCGCAACAACATTGCCGAGGCGATGCAGGCACCCGGCCGCACCATCCTGGAGGCCGAGTCGCTCCCGGCCTGGCTGCCGAAGCGCCGCTGGTTCGCCGCCAAGGACCAGCGCATCGCACGCACGCGGATTGCCTATGCCGCGCCCCTGCCCGCGGCCCAGGACGTGATGCTGACCGAGGTTGCCGCCGAACTCGGCAACGGCACGCAGGAGCATTACGTCCTGCCGCTCGGCATCGTGTGGGAGGAAGAGACGCAGGCGGCGCTGCCGCAGCAGCTTGCCCTCGCGCGCGTGCGGCGGGGCCGGCGGGTCGGCGTGCTCACCGACGGGTTTGCGGTGGACGCGCTGCCGCTCGGCATCGTCACCGCGCTGCGTGACGCCGCGACGCTGAACCTGCCGGATGGCGCGACGCTGCGCTTCACGCCGACCGCCCGCCTCGCCGACTTGGCG
>JAKAZX010000154.1 GCA_021826485.1 Pseudomonadota bacterium
CACGATCGGCGCCCTGCTCTCGGCCATCGGCATCGCCGGCATGGACCGTCTGGTCCGCTTCAACGTGCTGGCGATGTCCGGCCGCGCGGTGGAGGCAGCGGGCGATGTCGATACGCTGCTGCTCGACAAGACCGGCACGATCACCATCGGCAACCGCCAGGCATCCGAGTTCCTGCCGCTCGGCGGCATCACGGAACGTGATCTGGCCGACGCCGCGCAGCTCGCCTCGCTCGCCGACGAAACGCCGGAAGGGCGGTCGATCGTGGTGCTGGCGAAGGAACGCTACGGCATGCGGGCGCGCGACATGGCGGCACTGAACGCGCATTTCGTGCCCTTCACGGCGCAGACCCGCATGAGCGGCGTGGACATCGAAGGAAGGTCGATCCGCAAGGGCGCGGTGGACAGCGTGATCACGATGATCGGCGCCGCAGGGACGCCGGCGGAGCGCGAACTGCGCGCCGCCGCGGACCGGGTTGCCCGCTCCGGCGGCACGCCGCTCGCCGTCGCCGAGGATCGGCGGCTGCTCGGCATCGTGCATCTGAAGGACGTGGTGAAGGGCGGCATCCGCGAACGCTTTGCGGAGCTGCGCCGGATCGGCATTCGCACCGTGATGATCACCGGCGACAACCCGCTGACCGCCGCCGCCATCGCGGCGGAAGCCGGGGTGGACGACTTCCTCGCCCAGGCAACGCCGGAAGCGAAGCTGGCCCTGATCCGCGCGCAGCAGGCGGACGGCAAGCTGGTCGCGATGTGCGGGGACGGCACCAACGATGCGCCGGCACTGGCGCAGGCGGATGTCGGGGTCGCCATGAACACCGGCACCGTGGCGGCGCGGGAAGCCGGCAACATGGTCGATCTGGACAGCGATCCCACCAAGCTGATCGAGATCGTGCAGATCGGCAAGCAGTTGCTGATGACCCGCGGGGCGCTCACCACCTTCTCGATCGCCAATGACGTGGCCAAGTATTTCGCCATCATCCCGGCGGCCTTCGTCGCGTTCTATCCGCAGCTCGGCGCGTTGAACGTGATGCGGCTGGCGACGCCGCAGAGCGCGATCCTCTCGGCGATCATCTTCAACGCGCTGATCATCGTCGCGCTGATCCCGCTCGCGCTCAAGGGCGTGCGCTACCGGCCGGTCGGCGCCGCCACGCTGCTGCGCCGCAACCTGCTGATCTACGGCATCGGCGGCATCGCCGCACCCTTCATCGGCATCAAGCTGATCGACCTGCTGGTCGCCGCCATCGGCCTCGCCTGAGGAGAATGAACATGCTCCGCCATCTGCGTCCGGCCCTGGTGATGCTGCTCGGCCTGTCCGTCATCACCGGCATCCTCTATCCGCTCGTCGTCACCGGCATCGCGCAGGTCGCCCTGCCGTTCCAGGCGAATGGCAGCATCATCGGGCGCGACGGCCACGTGGTCGGCTCGGCCCTGATCGGCCAGAACTTCACCAGCCCCCGCTACTTCCACCCGCGCCCGTCGGCGACCACCGAGCCGGACCCGAAGGATGCGTCCAAGACCATCCCCGTGCCCTACGCCGCGGACAATTCCGGCGGTTCCAATCTCGGCCCGACCGCGAAGGCGCTGATCGACCGCGTGAAGGACGACGCGGCGAAGCTGCGCGCGGACAACCCCGGCGCGCCGGTTCCCGGCGATCTCGTCACCACCTCCGCCAGCGGCCTCGATCCCGACATCTCGCCGGACGCCGCGGCGTTCCAGATCCCGCGCGTGGCAAAGGCGCGCGGAATCGGCGAAGATGCGCTGCGGACGCTGGTCGCGGCCCATACCGAACCGCGGCTGCTCGGCATCTTCGGGGAACGGCGCGTGAACGTGCTGCAACTGAACCTGGCGCTGGACGCGATGGGAACGTGATCGGCGCACGGCTGCGACAAGGGTGCGTCCGGGCGGGCGGGCGGGGTCCGTGACGCCATGATGGAACCGCGGCCGTCTCCGGACGCGCTGCTCAAGGTCGCCGCCCGTGGCAATGGCCGCGGGCGGCTCAAGATTTTTCTGGGCGCGGCACCCGGCGTCGGCAAGACGTACGAGATGCTGGCGACGGCGCAGGCGCGCCGGCGCGAAGGCATCGACGTCGTGGTCGCGGTGGCGGAAACCCACGGCCGGGCGGAGACGCAGGCGCTGCTGGACGGGCTGGAAGCCGTGCCGCGACGCCGCCTCGACTACAAGGGCCGGGTGCTGGAGGAGATGGACCTCGACGCGGTGCTGGCGCGGCGGCCGGGGCTGGCGCTGGTCGATGAACTGGCGCACAGCAACGTGCCCGGCAGCCGGCATCCGAAGCGGTATCTGGATGTCGAGGAGCTGCTGGCCGCCGGCATCGACGTGTTCACCACGCTGAACATCCAGCATGTCGAGAGCCTGAACGACGTGGTGGCGCGGATCACCCGCATCCGCGTGCGCGAAACCGTGCCGGACTCGGTGCTCGACCGCGCCGACGACATCGAAGTGGTCGATCTGGCGCCGGACGACCTGTTGCAGCGGCTGCGCGACGGCAAGGTCTACGTGCCGCAGACGGCGACGCGGGCGCTGACGCATTATTTCTCGCCCGGCAACCTGACGGCGCTGCGGGAACTGGCGCTGCGCCGCACCGCGCAGCGCGTCGATGCGCAGTTGCTCGACCACATGCAGGAACATGCGATCGCCGGCCCCTGGGCGGCCGGCGATCGCGTGCTGGTCTGCGTCACCCGGCACGGGCTGGGCGCGGCAGTGGTGCGCTACGGCCGTCGCATCGCGGAGCGGCTGCGCGCGCCCTGGACCGTGCTGCATGTCGAAACCGCGGCGACGCTGCGCCTGCCCGACGAGGCGCGCGACCGGATCGCGACGACGCTGCGGCTGGCGGAGACGCTGGGCGCGCAATCCGTCACCATCCCCGGCCGCGACGCGGCGGAGGAGATTCTGGACTACGCGCGCACGCACAATTTCACGCATATCGTCATCGGCAATCCCGGCGCGGCGCGCTGGCGGCTGGCGGTGCCGGTGGCGCGGCGGCTGATCGCCGGTGCCGGCGACATCGTGGTGCATGTCGTCGGCACCGATGCGGCAGCGCCGGAGGCGGCGTCGAAGCCCGGCGCGGCAGCGCGGCTTGCGGGGCTGCGCCTGACGCCGCTCGGCGGCAGCACGGCGCTGGTCGCCCTTGCCGTCGGCATCGGCATGGCGTTGCAGTCGCTGCTGACGGCGCCGTCGATCTCGCTCGTGTTCCTGACCGCGGTGCTGGGATCGGCCGCGGTCTGGGGGCTGCTGCCGTCGCTCTATGCCAGCCTGCTGAGCGTGCTCGCCTACAACTTCTTCTTCCTGCCGCCGCTCTACACCTTCACCATCGCCGATCCCGAGAATGTCGTCGCCCTGGTGTTCTTCTCCATCGCCGCGGTCATCACCGGCAATCTCGCCGCCTCGGTGCGGGCGCAGGCGGTCGCTGCGCGCACGCGGGCGCGCACCACCGATGAGCTGTACCAGTTCAGCCGCAAGCTCGCGGCGATCGGCAATCTCGATGACCTGCTCTGGGCCGCGTCCTACCAGGTGGCGGCGATGCTGAAGGTGCGCGCGGTGCTGCTGCTGCCGGAGGGGGAGCAGTTGCAGGTGCGCGCCGGCTACCCGCCGGAGGATCAGCTCGACGAGGCCGATCTGGCGGCGGCGCGCTGGACCTGGCAGCACGACCGTCCGGCGGGGCGCGGCGCCGATACGCTGCCCGGCGCGCGCCGGCTGTTCCTGCCGCTGCGCACCGGCCGCGGCCCGCTCGCCGTGCTGGGGATCGAGAGCGACCGGCCCGGCCCGCTGCTCACGCCCGAACAGCGCCGCCTGCTGGACGCGCTGGCCGACCAGACGGCAGTGTCGATCGAGCGCATCCTGCTCGCCGAGGATGTGGACCGCGCGCGGCTGGAGGCGGAGCGGGAGCGGCTGCGCGGTGCGCTGCTCACCTCCATTTCGCACGATCTGCGCACGCCGCTCGCCGCCATCCTCGGCGCCGCCGGCAGTCTGGACACCTATCACGACCGGCTGGACGCAGGCGCGCGGCGGGAACTGCTGCGCACCATCCAGGAGGAGGCGGAGCGGCTCGCCCGCTTCGTCGCCAACCTGCTCGACATGACGCGGCTGGAGGCCGGCGCGCTGCGGCTGCAACGCGAACCCGCCGATCTGGGGGAGGTGGTCGGCAGCGCGCTCGCGCGCGCGGCCAAGGTGCTGGCGGCGCACCGGGTCAGCGTGACACTGGCGCAGGACCTGCCGCTGGTGGCGCTGGATGTCGTGCTGTTCGAGCAGGCGCTGTTCAACGTGCTGGACAATGCCGCGCGCCATGCCCCGCCGGGCACCGAGGTCAGCCTGCGCGGCTGGGCCGATCCGGCGCGGCAGGAGGTGCGGCTGGCGGTGAGCGACCAGGGGCCGGGGATTCCGCCCGATGCGCTCCCCCATGTGTTCGAGAAGTTCTACCGCGCGCCGGAAACCGACCGCCGGCCGGCCGGCACCGGCCTCGGCCTCGCCATCACCCGCGGCTTCGTGGAGGCGATGGGCGGACGGGTGGAGGCGGCGAACCGCGGCGACGGCATCGGCGCGGTGTTCACCTTCATCCTGCCCGTGACGCCGCCGGCATGACCGCGGCCCCGCTCGTGCTGGTGGTGGACGACGATCCCGCCATCCGCCGCCTGCTGCGCACCAGCCTGGGCGCAGAGGGCTACCGCACCCGCGACGTGGCCAGCGGCGATGCCGCGATCGCCGCGGTGTGGGCGGAGGCGGTGGACGTGGTGGTACTCGATCTCGGCCTGCCCGACCTCGACGGGCAGGAGGTAATCCGCCGGCTGCGCGCGCAGACGGCGGTGCCGATCGTGGTGCTGACCGCGCGGGAGGATGAGCGGGCCAAGGTCGCCGCCCTCGATGCCGGCGCGGACGACTACGTGACCAAGCCGTTCGGCATGGCCGAGCTGATGGCCCGCCTGCGCGCCGCGCTGCGCCACCGGCTGGCGCAGGAGGGGGCGGCGCCGGTGTTCCGCAGCTTCGGCCTGACCGTCGATCTGGTCCGCCGGCTGGTGGCGCGCGAGGGCGTGCCCGTGCATCTGTCGCCGCGCGAATACGACATCCTGGCCCTGCTGGTGAAACATGCCGGGCGCGTGGTGACGCACCGGCAAATCCTCGGCCAGCTCTGGGGTGCCGGCGGTGACGTGCAGCAGCTTCGCGTGTATGTCCGCCAGGTGCGCCAGAAGATCGAGCCCGATCCCGAGCGTCCCGTGCATATCCTGACGGAAACCGGCATCGGCTACCGTCTGACGGTGGAAGAATGATGCTGGCCGAACTGCTGCCCGAACATCACGTGTTTGCCGCGCTGCGCGCCGCCGACAAGCCGCGCCTGCTGGCCGAGCTGGCGCGGCGGGCCGGCGCCGCGCTCGGCCTGCCGCACGGGGAGATCGCCGCCGCCCTGGCCGCGCGGGAGGCGCTGGGCTCGACCGGCGTCGGCGCCGGCATCGCCGTGCCGCATGCGCAACTGGCGCACCTGCCCGCCACCCAGGCGTTCCTGGCGCGGCTCGACCGGCCGGTGGAGTTCGCTTCGGTGGACGGGCGGCCGGTCGATCTGGTGTTTGTGCTGCTCGGCCCGCCCGCCGCCCGCGCCGAGCACCTCGCCGCACTTGCCGCCGCCACGCGCCGCCTGCGCGACCCGGCGGTGGCGGCCGCGCTGCGCCGCAGCGACGATCCGGCGACCTTGCGGGAGCGGTTTCTCGGCCCCGACTGACCGGCCGCGCGCTATTTCGGCGGCGTCGGCGGCGCGAGCGACTTCACCAGATCGAGCAGCCGCTGCCGCACCTCCGCATCGGCGATGCGGGCAAAGGCGGCCAGCAGTTCGCGCGCATCGTCCGGCAGCGCCGGTCCGGCTTCGAACCCGTCCTGCGTGTCGGCGAAGCCCAGCGCCGGCGCGGTGTCCTCGTCGTAGAAGAAGCCGACGGGGACGCCCAGCGCCCGCGCCAGCTCCCACAGGCGGGAGGCGGCGACGCGGTTGATGCCGTTCTCGTATTTCTGGATCTGCTGGAAGGTCAGCCCGACCGCATCGGCCAGCGCCTCCTGCGACATGCCGAGCGCCAGCCGCCGCTGCTTCAGGCGGATGCCGACATGCACGTCCCGCGCGGCAGGCTTGGGTCGCCCCGCTCGTGGCTCGAACTCGTCGCTCATCGGCCCGTCACGCATCCAGAGATTGCCGGAGGGTTAACCGGTTCGTCTCGGTTGGTCAACCCTTTTCGCACCGCGAGCGAATCGTCTCTCATGTCGAGACAGACCGCCCGCGATCAGGCAAAACCCCGCCAGCGCCGCCGGAATCATCAGTCCGAAGCGGGAAAACGGTGTCGGCGGCAGGTGGCCGGGCAGCGCCACCACCAGCGTGCCGCCGCGGTTCAGGCCGAGCCGCGCCACCTCCCGCCCGTACGCGTCGAACGCGGCGGAGATGCCGGTATTGGCGGCGCGCACCAGCGGCAGCCCCTCCTCCACCGCGCGCAGGCGGGCGGCGACGAGGTGCTGGCGCGGGCCGCTGGAATTGCCGAACCAGGCATCGTTGGTGACGTTCACCAGCCAGTCCGGCCGGTCCGCCTCGTCCGCCACCTGGGCGGGGAAGATCGCCTCGTAGCAGATCAGCGCGCCGACCGGCGGCAGGCCGGGGACGTGCATGGTGAGCGGCCCGTGGCCCGGCAGGAACCCGCCCTGCACCAGTTGCACCGCCACCGGCACCCAGGACGGGGAGAACTCCCCGAACGGCACCAGATGCCACTTGTCATAGATCCACTCCGGCTCCCCGGGGCCGGTGATCGCAACCAGGCTGTTGGCCGGCCGCTCCATCGCGTCGAACCGCACGGTGCCGGCCAGCACCGGAACCCCGCCCGCCGTCTCGGCCAGCGCCGCCCGCGCGCCGGCATCGTTGGGCAGCGCGAAGGGGCTGGCGGATTCCGGCCAGATCACCACCGGCCGGTCATGCGGATCGGAAACCCCGGCCTGCGCCAGCCCGCTGCGGGTCAGCGCCAGGTAGTTGTCGAAGATCGCAACCGCCCGGCGCATGTCGCGCTTCTCGCCCTCGGGCACGTTGCCCTGCACCACCACCGCCACCACCCCGGGCGGGCGCGGCACCGGGCCGCGCAGCCGCCATTCCCCGGCACCGGCCCAGGCAAGCAGCCCCAGCAGCCCCAGCACCATCCCGCGGCGGCCGAGCGCGGGGGTTGCGGCGAGCAGCATGGTGGCGAGCGTCAGGCCCGGCACGCCGATCCAGGCGGCAGGCTGGGTGAACACGGCGCCGAGCAGGCCCGGCATCGCCCAGTCGGCGCCCCAGGGGTTCCAGGGAAAGCCGGAGCCAATGAACTGCCGCGCCAGATCGGCCAGCACCCAGGCACCCGCCAGCGCCAGGGCGCGGCCCCAGCCGGGGCGGGCGAACCAGGCGAGCGCGGTTGCGGCGGCGATGAACGGGGCCAGGATGGCGGCCAGCGCCGGCACCGCCAGCGGCACCAGCCACCAGTAGCGCGCCGCCTCCAGCAGCACCGCATCGGTCACCCAGTAGAGGCCGATCAGATGATGGGCGAAGCCGAACCAGAAGCCGCGCCGCGCGGCACCCATCCAGTCGGGTGCGCCGTCCAGCAGCAGCAGCAGGCCGGGCACCGCCAGCAGCAGCACCGGCAGCAGATGCACCGGCGGCAGCGCCAGCGCGCTCAGCGCGCCCAGCGCGGCGGCAGCCAGATCGGCGCGGCGGCCGGTGAGCGTGGCGAGGCGGGGAAACGGTCGGGCGATCACGCGGCGGCGCTACACGGGCGCGCCGTGCGGCGCAAGCAGCGGGATCATGAACCTCGCGTCACGATGCGCCCGGCCGGCACGGCCCCGCCGCCGAGCAGGGCGGCAATGCACTCCGCCGCCGCCACCCCCATATTGACCAGCGCGCCGGGCGTGCTGCCGGCGACATGCGGGGTCGCCAGCACGCGCGGATGGTCGCGCAGCTTGTGGCCGGCGGCGGGCGGTTCATCCTCGAACACATCCAGCGCCGCGCCCGCCACATGGCCGGATTGCAGCGCCGCCAGCAGCGCCGCCTCGTCCACGATGCCGCCGCGCGCGGTGTTCACCACGTAGCTGCCGGCCGGCAGCGCGGCCAGCACCGCCGCCCCCACCAGCCCGCGCGTCGCCGGCGTCAGCGGACAATGCACCGACAGCACATCGCTTGCCGCCGCCAGCGCGGCGACGCTTCCGGCGCGCGCGATGCCGGGCAGGCCCGATGCCGGCAGCGCCGGGTCGGCGCTCGTTGCCGTCATGCCGAAGGCGGCGGCCAGCCGCGCCACCTCCTGCCCGATCGCACCGCAGCCGACCAGCCCGAGGCGCAGCCCCGCGACATCGCGCGCGCCCTTCGCCGGATCGCGCCATCCGCCCGCGGCGATGCGCGCGCCGAGCGGCTTCACCTCCTTCACCAGTCCCAGGATCAGCGCCAGCGTATGCTCGGCGACCGCGCGGGCATTGGCGCCGGGCGTGTTCGTCACCATCACGCCGCGCGCCGCCGCCGCCGCCACGTCCACCTCATCGACGCCCACGCCGTGCCGCGCGACGATGCGCAGCCGTGGCGAGGCGGCGATCGCCGCCGCATCCACCTGCCCCTGCCGCGCCAGGATCGCATCCGCCTGCACCGAAGCCGCCAGCGCCGCCACCGCGGCGCCGGAGGGATAGGGCGGCATGTAGTGGATGGCACAGCCGGCCCGTTCCAGAATCGCGATCGCCTGCGGCGCGAG